>NOLC01000252.1 GCA_002256595.1 Methanosaeta sp. NSP1
ACCCGGCGCGCACGGAGCATGGGATGCTCAGGGATGACCGATCCTGAATAGAGCAAAATATTTAGCTTCAAGAGCCAGAATTCTGGCATGCGATTTAAAATCCTCATAACCGAAGGAGAAGACGGATGGCTGGTTGTGGAGTGCCCATCGCTTCCCGGCTGCGTCTCTCAGGGCAGAACCATGGATGAAGCCCTGGAGAACATCAAGGACGCCATACAGGGCTGCCTGGATGTCCTTGGCGAGAGGACTGCCGCCGAGCAAAGCCAGAGGATGATCGAAGTCGAGGCGTGATGGCCAGGCTTCCCTTGCTGTCAGGAGCAAAGGCAGCTAAAGCATTTAGCAAAGCTGGCGGGAGTGCAGCCAGACAAACAGGAAGTCACTTGATAATGATCAAGCAAGGCAGCATGGTAACCCACTCCATCCCTATGCATAGCGAAATCGATAGGGGGACGCTTCGCAAACTAATAAGCCTCGCCGGCCTCTCTATAGAAGAATTTATGGATCTATTATAGCTAAATTTTCTCGCCTAAATAAGCATGCTGTCACTCGACTAAATGGGATTTTAATACTGAAATTAGGGAGCCCTAGCTCCATGTTAAAGCTACAAAATAAAGTTAGGTGAATATGGCAGCGATCTGCAGTTCCCGAGGGCTCGCGCACCTGAGTACAGTGCAGAACGTGAACGGGCTTATCTTCTGAGTTCGGAATGGGTTCAGGAGTTACCCCGTTGCTCTGGCCGCCATATTCGATTCCAAGCACCGGAATCGAACCGGTTTGATTTTCCACCCTGGATGATTAAAGCATCCAGGGATCTTGGTTACTGTGCACTTGACTTAGCTTTGCGACCAGATTTCGCCCGAGTTTAGCGGAGCGCTGCGGAGTTGTTAGTAGCTGCGAGCTGAACACCTCGTTGCCTTGGTGCTTACACACCAGCTCTATCAAACTCGTCTTTTACGAGTACTCTAAGCGGTCTCTTTTCAGGGACGGTTTCGGGCTTAGATGCTTTCAGCCCTTATCCGCGAGCGCGTAGCTGCTCGGCGTGCCTTGCCAGACAGCCGATAGACCAGAGGCGCCGTTGGTTTGTTCCTCTCGTACTAAAACCAACCTGCCCTCAGACCGCAATACACCCCTAACAGATAGTAACCGACCTGTCTCACGACGGTCTAAACCCAGCTCACGATCTCCTTTAATAGGCGAACAACCTCACCCTTGGCCGCTGCTGCACGGCCAGGATGGAAAGAACCGACATCGAGGTAGCAAGCCACCGGGTCGATATGTGCTCTTGCCGGTGACGACTCTGTTATCCCCGGGGTAGCTTTTCTGTCATCTAACGCTCTCACCAAGAGAGCTGAGAGGTTCGCTAAGCCCGACTTTCGTCTTATCACCTCTTGCTATGCGAGGTAACATCAGGCTGACTTATGCCTTTACACTCTTCGTTGGGTTTCCGACCCAACTGAGTCAACCTTAGGGCGCCCTTGATATCTTTTCAAGGGCGTGGCGCCCCACCCAAACTGCCCACCTACCGAGGTCCTCTTCTCAGAGTTAGGGCGGTAGCTCCGAAAGGGTAGTATTCCAAGGGCGACTCCACTCGAACTGGCGCCCGAGTTTCGACGTCTCCTACCTATGCTCTACAATCAGAACCACAACCCAACGGCAGGCTGCAGTAAAGCTCCACGGGGTCTTCACTTCCCATTAGGGGTCTCCAGACTCTGCACTGGAACGTAAGGTTCACCGGGTACCAGCTAGGGACAGTGGGACTCTCATTGATCCATTCATGCAAGCCGCCAATTAAGCGGCAAGGTACTACGCTACCTTAAGAGGGTCATAGTTACCCCCGCCGTTGACAGGCCCTTCTTCCCGTTGAACCGGGTTTTCAGGTACCTGCACTGGGCAGGATTCAGTGATTGTACTAGTCCTTACGGATTCGCAATCACCTATGTTGTTATTAGACAGTTAGAGTCCCCTCGTCGCTGCGACCTGCTTCTTGCAAAGCAGGCACCACTTATCCCGAAGTTACGTGGCTATTTTGCCGAATTCCCTTAGCTAGCATATGCCGACACGCCTTAGCCTTCTCAGCTTGGGGCACCAGTGTTGGTTCTCGGTACGGACTTTCAACTCCCTTTTCACGGACTCCTGGAATTTGCCAGCTTACGTCATCACGCTTTCATCTGTTTCTCGCCATTACGGCTCTCCGCAGATTTGTACGCTTGAACGTCCAGGCAAGAACGCCTGACATATCCGGAAGTGTTGGTTTTAATGTTGAAAGGTACAGGAATATTAACCTGTTTCCCATTTGGCGTACTCCGATTAAGGTACGTCTTAGGACCGACTGACCCTCGGCTGACGAACATTGCCGAGGAACCCTGGCCCATACGGCGATCGGGATTCTCACCCGACTTTGCTGCTACTGCTACCAGGATTTTCGTCTCTACGCGGTCCACATCTGCTCACGCAGATGCTTCTGCCCACGCAGAGCGCCTCCCTACTAGATCACCTTGCGGTGCTCCGTGGTATCGGTAATCGGCTTAGCCCCGTCAATTTTCGGGGCCCTGGATCTCGACTGGTGAGCTGTTACGCACTCTTTAAAGGATAGCTGCTTCTAAGCTAACCTTCCAGTTGTTTATGACCCAGGACACCCTTAAGTGTTGACACTTGGCCGATACTTGGGGACCTTAACCACGGTCAGGGTTGTCTCCCTCACGGACTAGAAGCTTACCCCCCAGCCCGGACTGCCGGTCTTCTACGACGACGGCGGTTTTGGAGTTTGACAAGAGAACAGACCCTTTCGGGTCCGGCTTCCCCAATCAGTGCTCTACTCCGCCGACTGTCTCAGACCAGGTCATACTGCGATATGTTTCGGGAGGAACCAGCTATTTCCGACCTCGATTGGACTTTCACCCCTAGACGCGGGTCACGAGAGCGATTTGCATATCAACATCTCTAACGATCCTCCACGCAGCTTTCGCCACGCTTCGACCTACCTACGCCTAGATCGCCCGGCTTCGGGTCGCATACGGACGACTTCACGCACTTGTATACGTTGCGCCTCTTTTCATGCGCGCCTGTCGCTTTCGCTACGGCTTCCTCTGTTAAAGAATTAGCCTCGCCGCCAATATGCACTCCCTGGTTCGTTCTTCAAAACGCATGTTAGAACGCCGGCAACTCCTCTCGTACTGCGGCCTTGCAGCCGTTTCCTTCAAGGAGCAGATCCTTGCGCGCCCTAACGCACTATCGCCAGCCAATTTCAGGCTCTTTGCACCTCCCTATTTGGGGTACTTTTCAGCTTTCGTTCACACTACTACTACGCTATCGGTCTCAAGATGTATTTAGCCTTGGAGGTTGGTGACCCCCAATTTCCCGCGCGATTTCCGACGCACGGTACTCAAGACACGGCCCCGGTCAGAATAGATTACGACTACGTGGCTCTCACACTCTATGGCAGGCCATTCCAGGCCACTTCGACTTCTCTTCCCTGACGTTTGGACCGGCTTATAACACCACATCTCCCTTGCGGGATTCGGTTTAGGCTGTTCCGCTTTCACTCGCCGTTAATAACGGAATCTCGGTTGATTTCTCTTCCTGTCCCTACTAAGATGTTTCAATCCGGGACGTTCCCCATCCTGACGGATTAGTCCGAAGACTAGGATTTCCCATTAGGACATCCTCGGTTCAATGGCTCCATGCGCCTCGCCGAGGCTTATCGCAGCTTGGCACGTCCTTCGTCAGCACTTGAGCCGAGCCATCCCCTGGCTGGCATAAGCAGCTTATGCCCCACTAAACTCAGTGAGCGTCTGGTCGCAAAGCTTGTGCACGGTTTCGTCGGACCGCCCGTCAATGGCGGACCTCAACCCTTCCACATCGAGTCTGCCTCAATGTGTGCATGTTAATGGACTTGCTGGGATTCGGACCCAGGGCCTCCGCCTTGCAAAGGCGGCGCTCTACCAGCTGAGCTACAAGCCCTAATATCCGCGCCCAGCTTGATGATTGTTAAAGCTGGCTAATTTAAATTGCTTTTTTGGTCTCGGTCGACATTTTCAGCTTCCAACTGGTCAGGAAAGGGATCTGCCTATCTAGGGCAGACCCAAATCGTTAGGAGGTGATCCAGCCGCAGATTCCCCTACGGCTACCTTGTTACGACTTAACCCCCCTTGCAAAGCCCAAATTCGAACGCCTCCAGAGGAAGCGCTCTCATTCAGACCCTACTCGGGTGGTTTGACGGGCGGTGTGTGCAAGGAGCAGGGACGTATTCACCGCGTTCTGTTGAAACGCGATTACTACGGATTCCAGCTTCATGAGGGCGAGTTGCAGCCCTCAATCCGAACTAAGATTGGCTTTAGGAGATTTCCATCCCCTTTCGGGGTAGATACCCATTGTACCAACCATTGTAGCTCGCGTGTAGCCCGGGATATTCGGGGCATACTGACCTACCGTTGCCCATTCCTTCCTCCGCTTTAGCAGCGGCGGTCCCCACAGTGTACCCGTCACTCCGGAGAGTACGCTGGCAACTGTGGGCGTGGGTCTCGCTCGTTGCCTGACTTAACAGGATGCTTCACAGTACGAACTGACGACGGCCATGCACCACCTCTCAGCTAATCCGGCAAAGTCTTCAGCCTGGCCTTCATATTGCTGTCGGTCCCGGTAAGATTTCCGGCGTTGAATCCAATTAAACCGCAAGCTCCACCCGTTGTGGTGCTCCCCCGCCAATTCCTTTAAGTTTCAGCCTTGCGGCCGTACTTCCCAGGTGGCTCGCTTCACGGCTTCCCTACGGCACCGACAACGGTCGCACCGTGGCCGACACCTAGCGAGTATCGTTTACGGCTAGGACTACCCGGGTATCTAATCCGGTTCGTGCCCCTAGCTTTCGTCCCTTGCCGTCAGGTCCGTTCTGGTGAGACGCCTTCGCCACTGGTGGTCCTTCAAGGATTACAAGATTTCACCCCTACCCCTGAAGTACCTCTCACCTCTCCCGGCCTCGAGCCAGACAGTATCTCCTGAAAGCCCAACAGTTGAGCTGCTGGATTTCCCAAGAGACTTATCCGGCCGGCTACAGACCCTTTAGACCCAATAATAACGGTTACCACTCGAGCCGCCGGTGTTACCGCGGCGGCTGGCACCGGTCTTGCCCGGCCCTTGCTATGCAATGCTTTTTAGGCATCACGACAGCCAGATTTGTAACCTGGCACTCGAGGTCCCCTTATCGCCGTTGCCGGCATTGTAAAGTTTTCGCGCCTGCTGCACCCCGTAGGGCCTGGATTCGTGTCTCAGAATCCATCTCCGGGCTCTTGCTCTCACAACCCGTACCCGTCGTAGGCTAGTAGGTACGCTACACCCACTACTACCTGATAGGCCGCAGACCCATCCTCTGGCGCCGGAGCTTTCGATCTCGATGCATTCCAGCAGTCGAGATCTATCGGGTATTATACCCAGTTTCCCGGGTTTATCCCCGTCCGGAGGGTAGGTTGTCCACGTGTTACTGAGCAGTACGCCATGTATTGCTACATTCGACTCGCATGGCTTAGTCGAACCTCGATAGCAGTAACCTCTGGCAGGATCAACCAGAATTCTTTTTGTCTCTAGGAAGTATTTCTTTTATTCCGAACCAGTCGGAATTGGCTGAGTCGCCAAGACCAATGTCAGACACGAAAAAGCTCGCGTCTCCATTTGTTTCTTATATCGCAGATTGGAACTCGGCCCTTCATCGAATCGGGGTCGCAGCCTTTTTCCTGCGATGCCTAATCGGCCCGTTTGCGTAAGGGCAACTACTATTTAAAGCTTGCCTCTGCGCAATAACATTCCGTGCCGGATATTGGCCTTGATCTGAAGGAATTCATCCCATTTAAATCCTTTGGTTCGCCAGATCTTATTCGGGACATTCTCCAAGAGGAATTCGCGGAGCAATCCCGAAAGGGCTTATTTTTCGGCAGCCTTTGTGATCGAGGTTGATATTTAAGTGTTTCGCAGACTTCAGCCATCCCGATTATATTCGAGATGAGATAAAGCCGCCCTCGCACGCCACATCGGCTCTCTCCCTAAGGATGAAGGGTATTTAAAGATGGCGCATAAATTCATGGCAATCGCTTAAGAATTATAAGAGCAGCATCCGATGCCGCTTGTTTGGTTTTGGTATGCTCCAGAAGATCCTTTTCTACGGTCAACAGTATCTCAGAAGCAGGCCTATCTCTATTCCTGATAACCAGATTTATCAACCGCTCTACACCAAATTCCTTCTCCAGGCCGTTCTCTGCCTCAATAACTCCGTCTGAATACATAACCATGACGTCCCCCGGCTGAAGAGGAATCAGGGTCTTTTTCAAATCGATTCGCTCCAGCATGCCCAGAGCCAGCCCTCCGCCGCCCAATGTATCAACCATTCCACCCGGATCGACTATGAAGGGAGGATTAAATCCGGCATTTACATATTCAAGAGTATGGCCTAGTGGATCTAAAACGGCATAAAAAGCGGCCAGATTGGTGCCGCGACCGTGCCGGATTATCTCGGAGTTCAAGCCGCTAATGGCTTTTGCCGGATCCAGTTTATCTGGTGAGGCAAGAATAAGAGTCCTCGACATTATGGCAAGCATTGCAGCCAGTTCTCCATCGCCACCCACACCTGCCATGGCCAGGACAATTCTTCCTTCCGCTTCTTCCATATAATAAAGATCAAAGCTGCTCGCGGGAGAAGGCCAGTATAGAGCGCGGATCTCATAATCATCCCCGGAAGGCACTGACTGTGGGATCAGGTTGCGTTTTAGAGCTTCCATAAAAGCAGTCTCCCTGCCGTAGGCGCTCCTGATAGATGCATCCTGCTCTTTTTTGGCCAATTGTGCCCGCAGCCCCCTCACCATTCCATTAAAAGAAGCACCTAGATCTGCCAGCTCTTCGCCTGCATTTACCTCAACATCAAGGTCACCACGAGCGACTCTGTCCGCAGCATGGGTAATGTAGGCCAGATCTTCTTCAATCCTTCCTGCCAGCCAGTATCCGGCTGCCAACACCGATAGAGTAGTTAAAAGGAATACCAGCATGGCATAGAATCCGATCCTCTGTGAAGCATCATCGAGGCTGGAAGTTGTGCTGTTGGCTACATTCCTGATTCCGGAATCTATATATCGAGCCGGGAAGCTCATCTCTTCCGCAGCATAGGCAATGCCCAAGGTCCAGCCGAGAGCATTTATGCGCGAAAAGGCCACATATCCGTCCTCCTGGCCCAGCCAGACCAAGATAGAGCCTGTGCTCTGCTTGAGCATTTCTTCACCCAGATGTCTGATCTCAGGGTCAGCGGACTCGAGAAGGTTATCCGAGGCAAAGAGGCTGTTGAGATAGCTCTCCTGTTTAATTTTTGGACGATATATTATTAAGCCCGTTGAATCTATTATGAACGGAAATCCGCGTCCATTTAGAGAAGATAGATCGCTGTAAACCGGATATAGTGATATATCCATCCCTGCCACGCCCGCAAACTGGTTCCGGCGAAAGAAGGGAGTTGTAACTGTGATTACCTCTTTGCCCTTGGAATCCGAATACGGCCCTGTCCAGATGGTTTGCTTTTTCTGCTTTGCATTTTCATAATAGGGCTTGTCCTTATAGCTGAAAGGCGCAGCATTGCTCAAGGTCTTATTGCTGTAGGGCCAGACAGAGAGAATCCCATCCTCGGTCCCGATATAAGAAAGAGAAACTGAGGAATCTGACTTATGAAGCTCCTGCATCAGCATGGCCGGAGCACATAAAGACCTCACCGTGGCATCTCTTCTCGACGATTCCATTTTATTGGACCCGGTAGGGGCAATCCAGATTCCGGCTGGAGTGTCGCATCTTACCGTATCGGAGCTGATGGCCGCATATCTCGCCACCAATTCGTTTTCTGAGGCGATGCGCAGAAAGAAAGCGTCAATCTGACGGGCTTTAGCCTCGGCAAGTTGTATCTGATCCGCGTCATCAGAGCCCGCCGCCAGAGCAGAGCGGTTCAGGGATGTGGCCAAGCCGGTAATATTATTCTCAATATCAGAAGATGCCCGGTTCATCTCACCAAGAGATAGAATTCCTATTAATGCCATTGGCAACATGGCAAAAGCTAATAGAATTGCCAGGACCTTGCCCCTTAATCCATCGATGCCAAACATCTTTCCATCTAAGTAACCGTCTCTATTCCTGCCAGGCTATGCACTATGTGAATGGTATATTGATGAATCGACCACGTGATATAAACTCTTTCCAGGAAAAGAGGACAAACCACCGGGAAAGTATTTATTAGATCTATCCGAATAAATATTATGAACGGGCCTTATGAATTCCTTCAGCCTTTAAAGAGGCTGACGGAGGCACAGCAGCGCTATGAAAGGAATATTTGGGTGCTCAATGCCACGCTGCTCTCCATTGCTATTTATTGCCTGGCCTTGATTATAGGCCTGCCTGCCTTTATGAGCTTTTACTATCAGGATTCGCCTCTCCTCGCGATATCGCCAGCCATTCTCTCTATAATTGTTGGCCTCGCTGCCGCGAGGCTGATCAAGAGGCGGAGAAGGCCGGATATCTTTCCTCTCTTGGGCCAGGCACTTTCTGAGAAAGCGCGTACCGGTTATGATAATCGGGATCTCGATACTCTGCCCATGCAAAGCCTGGCCCAGGAGTTAAAAGCCGGCTTGAATTCCATCAAGCCCGCTGCAATCCTGGACCACAGGCAGATCAAAGGAAGAGCTCTCTTCCTTATGCTGCTGTCCGGGGCAGCCATAATGCTCTCTCAAAGCGAGATAGTCAATCCATACGACTTTCAGGCCCTGGCCGAGATCAGAGATAAAGCGCTTTCTGCCTTGCAGGAAGAAGCCGTGGAGCAGAGCTCCAGCCAGGTGATCAATCTGACCGACAACATCTTCGGCAAGCCATCCCTAGCAGTTTTGAATGAGAACAAGATGGATATCATGCTTTATCCAGGTATTGGAGCAGGGTCCCTGGCCAGAAATACTGATCCAATAGAGAGGGTCTTCCAGAAGTCCCAGGCAGGAGAGGCTGCAGCAGTTCCCTCTGAGCTATATATCGAGAGCCTTCCTCCTCAGAATAAGGATATAATCAAGAGATATTTCATGATTTTGTCTGAAATCGAATGAGGGAAGTATGCCTTTCCCCTGGCAGATCTTTGATGCAATCGCCGACTAATGTCTTGAGCACTCAATCCCTGATATCTTTTCCAAGAACGCGGGGCCCTCGGCTGAAGACAGGAGAGGCAGCTCCCAGTCCGATTCCAGCTTTCCATCTTTGCGGTAGACCATCACCCCTCGCCTCTCCCAGGCAGGAGTTCTGGCCAGGTTTATGCCCTTCTGGAAGACCAGCTCGTGGATCTCCGGCTCAGCCATGCCCCGAAGCCTCCCCATCGCCTGGACCGGATCGAGCCCCTCATCCCGCAGCATGTAAAAGCCATAAGAAAAGACATGATTTCTCCAGGTCTCATTTTGGCGCTCCACAAGGTATCCCCGGATCTCTTCTGGACAGATAGGTATGGTGCGGCAGTCCATAGTGGCAATCCTGCCGGTCTCAAGAGAAAGGGCGGCTGAGAGATAGCCGGCCACCAGGGAATCGATCTTCTCCACCCGTCCTGCCAGAGGCGCCTTGAGATAGATAAGGCTGACCTCATCCGAGAACGTAAAGGCAAAGGCTGGAGCCAGGCCGGAATCAGAAAATATGCCCTCCATCGCCCGCACCATGGAACGGGCGAAATCTATGTCGTAGGGCTTTCTTTTGCCTTGCAGCAATTTCTTGAAGCCCCTTCCATCAGCTCTGGCCGCCAGAGGGGCAGGGGCATACAGGCCGGAAAAAATCTCCCGGCTAGCCGATCTCTCGCTGATTCTTTGCATTTCTGGTCAGATGTCTGATGATGATGATGTCTGCCACAGCCACAACCCATCGGTACGGTATAATGATCCCTTTGCCGCCCCTCTGATCAAATATATCCCTGTTTACCTCGCGGATCGCCAGACCGCTTACTACTCCATTCTCAGGGTCCAGCACTGCATCTTCCACTCTGCCCACAAACACGCCCATCTGGGTATAGATATCCTGGTCCAGGAGAGAAGCAATATCGACATTCATTTTTTTGTCCCATAATTAAATTAGTGTATTAGATATTAACTTTGCGAGGCATGAAGCGCCCTATATGGGGCC
>NOLC01000062.1 GCA_002256595.1 Methanosaeta sp. NSP1
TGCTGCGAGCCGGAAGGGAGATCAACGATGAGATGGTAGTCTATTGGGCAGAGAGAATCCTGGCCCAGTGCCTGAAGATAGACAAGCCTCTATCCAGCATCAAGATCTGCATCAAAGGAATCACCTTCCGCGCTGGGGTTAAGGAGTTCTATCACAGCCGCAACCTGGCCCTGGTGAGGTTGCTGGCGGAGAAGGGGCTGGATGTCTATGTATCCGATCCCATTCTCTCCCGAGATGAAGTGGAGGGTAGAGGCTTGCGATTCATTAAACCGCAGGAGTCGGACCTGGTCTTCGATCCCTTCGGTCTGAATTTTGCTATTGATGGAGAGGTCAGATGAAGATCGCATCGATAGTCGGAGCCCGCCCCAATTTCATCAAGCTCGCTCCAGTGGACAAAGAGCTGCAGAGGCAAGGGCTGGATCATATAATAATCCACACCGGTCAGCATTATAATTATGAGATGGACCGGGTGTTCTTTGACGATATGGGCATACCAAGCCCAGATTATCACCTGGGCATTGGCTCTGGCAGCCACGGCTTTCAGACCGGCGAGATGCTCAAGAAAGTGGAAGAGGCCCTGATTGCAGAAAAGCCGGAGGCGGCAATAGTCTATGGCGATACCAACTCCACCTTGGCCGGAGGTCTGGCTGCAGCCAAGCTGCACATCAAATGCGCCCATATTGAGGCCGGCCTGCGGTCCTATGATAAAGATATGCCCGAGGAGATCAACCGGGTGCTGGTGGACCATTGCTCCGACCTGCTTCTCTGTCCCACCCAAACCGCGGCAGACAATTTGAAAAAGGAGGGCATAACCGAGAACGTATACCTCGTAGGTGATGTGATGGTGGATGCCCAGAGGGATTGCCAGAGGATCGCTGCGGAGAAATCTCAGATCCTAAAGAGCCTGAAACTCGAGGACAGAGATTATTTTTTGGCTACAGTCCATAGGGCCTCGAATACGGATGATAAGAACAATCTCGCTGCCATAGCTATGGCTCTGGAAGCTCTGGGTGATGTGGTCTTTCCCTGCCACCCCCGCACCGAGAAGTATCTCAAGGATTTTGGACTCTGGAAGCATCTGACGGAAAGGATCAATGTGATCAAGCCGGTGGGGTATCTGGATATGCTCCTCTTGGAGAAGAACGCCCAAAAGATCATCACAGATTCGGGCGGTGTGCAGAAGGAGGCCTACCTTCTGGGCGTCCCCTGTATAACTCTGAGGGATGAGACGGAATGGGTGGAGACTGTAGACGACGGATGGAATGTTCTGGTGGGCCCGAACAGAGAAGATATAATCAATGCTGTCAGGTGCTTTGAGCCAGACCATGAGTGCCAGGATGTATTCGGGAAGGGAGATGCCAGCGCCAGGATAGTTGAACTGGTGGCAAAGCTGGCTGAAAGATAGGTGGATCTTGAAGATACTTCTTTTAGCCAACCAGCCGGAGAGGACCACCCGGCTGCAGATGTTCCGCGGCACTCTAGTGTCCCTAGGGTATGAGGTGATCGTTCCCAGCTTTGGCACCAGAAATTGGCTGTCCATTGCCGCCAAGGCCAAGAAGATAGCTATCAAAGAAAAGCCCGATGTGGTCCATATTTTCAATGTTCCCGATATAATCTATCATGGATTTGGGAACCTGCGCGGCCAGGGATATGAGAAGCTCATCTTCGACTATAGATCTCCCTGGGGCATTGAGCTTGCCCAGACCTTCGGCCCGCCTGGCAGGATATTTGCGGAGCGCTTTGAGAGAGAGCTGGCCCGCTCTGCCGATGTCATCACCACAGTCAATGAGCCTTTAGCAGAGAAGGTGCTGCAATATTCTAGCGACAAGAAGGTCCATATCATACCCAATTACCCCCTCCGCTCCTTCTCGGCAAAGAAAGTGGTGACGGAGGTAGGTGAATTTGCAGTTGAGCCTGGAGCGGAGCCGGTGGTGTTCATAGGCAGGGTCTGCACTCAGGAGGGAATAGGAAAGCTGCTGGAGGTGGCCAGGTCCATACCGGAGAGGGAGTTTTGGATAGTTGGCGGCGGTCCCTTTGCCAATCTCTATCTTTGGAGGATGCCGGAAAATATCAAGAGTCTGGGCTGGCAGCCTCATGATAAGGTTGCAGCCATCTTGAGGAAGGCTCGGCTTTGCCTGATACCCCGGGAGGAGAACGCTCTGACCCCCTACTCCACAGAAAAAAGCGTCTGGAAGCTGAATGAGTACCTGTCGCTGGGGAAGATGGTGGTGGCATCCGGGGTGACGGCTCGGGAGAAGAGAAAAAATCTCTCGATTGTGAAGTCGGGAGATTTGGTGCAGGCGGTTAAAAGGAGCCTACTGCAGCGTCCAGAAGATCTCACCCCGGAGGATTATAGGTTCTGGGAGGGAAATGAGGGGATCATCAGAGAGGTTTACCAGAGCCTTTAAAACAGGGATTAGCATGAGAACTCTTTTCAGTCCCGCAGACTGCTCTCTACCTGAAACATCCCCTGGCACTCTTTGATCTCGATCTTCGCCTCCAGAAAATGCCCCGCCGTCCAGATGTTGGTCTTGGTGTGCCGCGATATCTCTCGCACGCTGTAGCTTCCTCCGGCCAGGGCGAGATAGGGTATGAGCTGGTCGGCCAGGTGCACATCCACCGCTGCCGGAGAGCATAGCTCCCGTTCCATCTCCTCTGCCGCCCTTTGCCCCACCTTCTCCGCCGGAAGGCCCCTCTCTCCCAGGCTGCTGGCTCCTTTTCCTGCCGTCCATAGGGTTATGCCGCTCCCGGTAGAGGGAAGGCGGCTTACCTCCTTAAGGATCTCTGCCACATATCCCGCCTCTTGCAGGCGCTCTATGGCTGAGCCGGCCTGCCTCTCGGCCACATGCTGGGGCAGGTTGGAGCAGTGGGAGATGCCGCTAACAATATTTTGGGCTGCCGCGAAGGACTCATAAAAGATATGGCCTGGCTTGAGAGGCGCCGGCTCAACTTCCAGGAGAACCTGGCCCTGGCCGTGGGGATAATAGCCCCTTCTCAGAATCTGCACTCTGGCCTTCACCCCGAAAAAAGAGAGCGCCGTCAGAAAGACATTCTTGAAGTAGTCCACCGTTGGGGCCCACTGCACATCCGTCCCGCCCTGCACATGCAGGGATGTGGGCCTGTCCGCTTGCAGCAGAGCTGGCAGGAGGCACTGCATCAGCAATGTCACGCTTCCAGCCGTGCCTATCTCCACCCGGCGGCTGCCGCCGCTGATCTCATGGGGACAGAAGAGCACCTCGGAGGAGCCCGGCTCGGCTCCTTTTATGGCCGCATGGCAGATCTCGCCCAGGGTCCTGATGGCCCGGGCATGCTGGGCAGCCAGTCCGGGCTTTGGCCGGCCCTGGCGGATTCTTTTAATAAGCACGCTCTTTGCCGTCACAGCGGATAGAGCAACCGCCGTGCGCACGATCTGGCCGCCGCCCTCGCCATAGGAGCCGTCTATCTCGATCATATCTTCTGCCTGATCTGCTATGCTATTTTCAGGCTTATGGTCCGGGCTTCCTGCCGCTTACCTTAAGGCTGGAGATGGACCCCTCCACCTTTCTGATCTCCTCATCCGAGCCCTCCAGGCTCCTCAATATGGCCTGGCCGGTGGGATCATTGGTCATGCAGTCCAGAGGAAAATCCGACTCCTCGATCACATCGATCTCCTCAAATCCTGCCCAATCGATGGCCTGGAGATATCTCTCTTTGGAGACGGCTCCGGCCA
This sequence comes from Methanosaeta sp. NSP1, assembly GCA_002256595.1. Classification (GTDB taxonomy): domain Archaea; phylum Halobacteriota; class Methanosarcinia; order Methanotrichales; family Methanotrichaceae; genus Methanothrix. Next base: position 3,710 of record NOLC01000062.1, read on the forward strand.
GGCATCCCACATAAGCCTCAATGGACTGTTTGACGAAGTCGGGCAGCTTTTTTTTAAGGACAATATCCGAGACCATCAGCCTGCCGCCTGGTTTGAGCACCCTGAAGGCCTCCCGGAAGGCCTTATCCTTGTCCGGAACCAGGTTGATGACGCAGTTGGAGATGACAGCATCCACAGTGCCATCCTCAACCGGCAGGGCCTCGATTTCCCCCAGCCGAAATTCCACATTGCCGTA
>NOLC01000060.1 GCA_002256595.1 Methanosaeta sp. NSP1
CTGTATTGGTTGAGGCCTTGAGGAACTTGTACCGCGAGCCCACCTTGGAGCCGCTGGCCACCACGCCACCGGGGAAGGGAGTGATGCAGCCTTTAACCCTGCTTATGGCATTGACCGCTGCCTCCGCCGCCATAAGGCCTGCCGCCTGGTTCTGAGCCAGGATCAAGAAGTTGCCGCCGGCTATGCCGTCCACCGCCCCGAAGTTCTCCTCAATGATGAAGTCGCCGGACATGAGGGGGATCTTCCAGACTTTGCGCCCAAACATCTCCTCCTGTTTTTGGTAGCCGTCGCCGAAGAAGCCGAGCTTCTTGCCGGTATCAAACTGCTTTTCTGCCTGCGACATGCCTGAAAAGGCGGCCGCCGTGGGAGCTGTAAGCACACACTGGCCCAGCCGGTAGAGCAGTGAGCTCTCCAGGTTCTTATAGCCCATATTGCATATCTGTATGTTGACCCCGGGCCTTCCGTCTGGCGTCTCGTCCCCACCCACGATGCTTTCTATTCCCGCTTCAGCCGAGCATCCTATCACCGAAGTGCCAAATCCGGTAGCCTCCCGTGCCGCAACCAGTGCCCAGTGCTCGGTTACTGCTGTGATCAAGACCCTGGCCACCTTGATGGGAAAGCCCTCGGCAAAGGTATCCTCTATCTCCACACCATTGATCTCCATATCATCCCTCCTCTAAAATCTCTAATTCGGATTGTAAACCGCCAGGCCAAATCCGCCGCCCTGCTCCTGGGGCAAGGATAAGGCTGCAGCGGCGCAGACCGGCTTTTCCAGGGGCAGATCGTAAGCCCTGCGAGCAATTTCACCGGCGTTGCTGCCTGCCAAGTCGGCAGCCTCGAAGTCGGTTTTCTGGTAAGTTGCTACTAAAAAGGCCTGGCTCTTATCCAGATCGAACTCTCGGACGTGAAACTCATCTCTCTTGGCTATGCCCAGCCATCCCCGGTTTCCCTGCACTGCGCCTGCTATTCGCGGCGTGTCCAGCTCGTCTCTCTCATAGCCAAAAGCCACCAGGCTCAGGGCGATGGCATCCATAGGCTTCTGGCCGTCCTGGATTCTCTCCAGTATCATGTCTGTATGGGTGCCGTTGCTTACAACCGCAACGTCGCAAACAACGCGAATGCAGTTGTAGGCGATATAAGGATTCCTGGCCAGATCCGCGCTGTCCATGGGCGAGACCAGAATGCTTCCTCCCCTAACCTCGGCCCTTCTATTGGGAAAAGAGCGGGAGGAGACTCTATAAGCTGCAAAGCTCCTTCCGCCGCTGCGGCCTACGGCAACTATTCGGCCTACATACATGTCTAGTCAACCAGATTGTACTTGGCCATGTTCGCTTCTGCCATGGCCTTGATCTGGCCCAGGACATCGGCACACTCTGTCTTCTTGAAGAGGTGCTTGTAGCGGCCCTGGAGCTTAAGGTACTCCTCCACCGGCTTGGGCCGGCGGATCTTCTTGACGCCTACCAGCTCACCGCTCTCGTACTCCAGCAGAGGCCATAGCCCGCTCTCCACAGCCAGACGGGCCAGCTCGATCATGGTTCCGGCATCAAATGTCCAGCCGGTGATGCAGGGAGCATTGACCTGAATATAAGATGGCCCGTTTACCTGCAGCGCCTTCTTGACCTTCCGGCGCAGATCCACGGGATAGGCCACCGAGGCTGTGGCCACGTAGGGAACACCATGAGCCAAAGCTATGGCCGGCATATCCTTCTTGGGCCTGGGGTTGCCCCTGCTCTGGCTTCCGGAGGGAGTGGTGGTGGTGTGCGCAGAGAAGGGCGTGGATCCGCTTCTCTGCACCCCGGTGTTCATGTAGGCCTCATTGTCGTAGCAGACATAGAGGATCTTGTGGCCCCTCTCGAACATGCCGGAGTTGGAGCCCATGCCGATATCAAATGTGCTTCCGTCTCCGCCGATAATTATGAGGTTGGCATCCTTTCCCCTGCGCTTGAGCATGACCTCCACCCCGGAGGCTACGGCTGAAGCATTCTCGAACAGGGAATGAAGCCATGGAACGCACCAGGAGCTCTCCGGGAAGGGAGTGGTGGTGACCTCCAGGCATCCTGTGGGCGAGACCACTATGGTGTTGGGTCCAGCGGCATCTAAAACCAGCCTTATGGTGGTGGGCATAGCGCATCCGGCGCAGGCCCGATGCCCCGGCGCCAGCAAAGATTTATCCATATTCTTCAAGCCTCCTTAAAGGATCTCCGTCCTCAGATTCAGGAATTCGAACTCAGACTCTATTCCCTTGCGAGCATCCTCCGCCTTGGCCACGATCTTTCTGATGTCCTTGACCGTGATGTCGCGACCGCCCAGGCCGGCAGTAAAGCCGATGATCGGCGTTCTGATGCTGCTGTTGTAGAAGGCTGCCTTGAGGTCTGTGACCAGGCCGGCCTCGCCTCCGATGGCCACATCCTTCTCGATAACCGCAATTACAGAAGCGTCTTTCAGGGCTTTTCGGAGAGCCTGCACCGGGAAGGGCCGGTAGCTGCGAACCTTCAGGAGTCCTACCTTCTTTCCCTCGGAGCGCATGGCGTCAATGGCATCTTTGATTGTGCCTATGACTGAGCCCAATGTGACTATTACGACCTCCGCGTCATCCAGGAAATAGCCGTCCAACAGCCCCCCGTAGTATCTTCCAAAGCTCTCCTCGAATTCGCGAGCCACCTGCTCGATCTTGGCCAGAGCCTTTATCTGGGCCTCGAACTGCTGGTAGCGAAACTCGGTGAAAGTGGATGGATCGGCGAAGGCCCCGAAGGTCTTGGGATGGGCTGGGTCCAGGATATCGGCAGGCTGGTAGTCGGGCAGAAACTCCCTGGACTTCTGCTTGTCCAGAAGCTCCACCGGCTCGTAGACATGGGGCAGCACGAAGCCATCCATGCAAACCATCACCGGCGTCCTGATCTGAGCATCTGCTGGTCGTTCCAGATGTTGAGAGGCGCTCCCATGGCCCGGTTGGCCACATTCATGACCAGGGGCATCCTCAGGCCGGAGACATTGTAGAGCACCTCGTACATCAGAGCCAGCCCCTGGCTGGTGGTCGAGGAGTAGCCTCTGCCACCGGCGGCGCAGGCCCCTACCAGAACGGACAGAGCTGAGAACTCGGAGTCCACTGTGAGAAATTCGCTATCAAGCTCACCGTCAGCCACCATCTGGGAGAGGTTCTCCACAATATGGGTCTGGGGGGTTATGGGATAGGCGGAGATAACATCCGGCCGGCAGCACATAACTGCATGGGCCACGGCATAAGAGCCCTCCACCACCTTCATATTGGCCGTATTATTGCTCATTACTTCTCCTCCAGGACCATGGTAATGGCCATTCTGGGGCACTCGTTAGCGCATACGCTGCAGCCCTTGCAGTAGTCCAGATCGGGGACAAATAGCCCCTCCTCCTGGTGTATGCAGCCCTCGGGGCAGTAGATCTCGCAGAGGCTGCATTTTATGCATTTCTCTTGATCGAAAACGGGCATAAACGTCCGCCAGGCACCGGTTTTAGTTAAGCGGGTGCTGCACGGATCAACCAGACTCCCGGCTTTGATTACCATTAAGATACCCTCTCATAGGCGGCTTTAATGGCCAGAAGGTTCTTCTTGCCTAACTCTCCTTTGAAGCGCTCGGAGATGGCCTTATTCAGGCTTTCCAGGCCCACTTCCTTGCTGGCTCCGCAAAATGCGCCCAGCATGGTGGTGTTGACTATGGGCCTCTTCAAAATCTCCATGGCGATCTTGGTGGCATCGATGGTTATGACCTGGGCCTTGGTTTTAAGCTTGAGGGCCTCGGGCGACCGGTCGGTGTTGATAATGATCTTTCCGCTGTCTTTGAGGCCACTGGCCACATCCACCACATCGAGCAGAGTTACATCCTGGACTATGACATAATCCGGCTCATAGATCTGGCTTCTGATTCTGATTGGCTGGTCGGCGATCCTGGCGAAAGCCATCACCGGCGCGCCTCTCCTTTCTACTCCGAAGGCCGGAAATGCCTGTGAGAACCTCTTGTCCTCAAAAGCGGCAACGGCAATTATCTCGGCCGCAGTGACAGATCCCTGGCCGCCACGACCATGCAAGCGTATCTCTTTCAATGACCTGACCTCCAATACTTCGCGCTTCAATCTACTTCTCCGCGAACAAGTGATGAGCAAATATATCTCTTTCGGAGCCGCGGCAGGTTCTTATGGGAGATGCTCTACTTATGCCTAGCTCAAGCCGCCGGGCCAATGGCTGCGGCGAATGAAGGATAGCCTATGGATAAAAGGAATGAGATAGTCTCAGCCGTTCGAGAAGCAAAGAAGAACCTGGGCGAGGCACCTGACTTTAGGGTGGCGGATGCATTGGCCATCCTGGAGGGCATGGCCCCCTTTTTGGATAGAGAAGTGATTGTAAGAATCAAATGCAAGAGCTGCGATAATTACGCTTCAGCCTTCTTTCCATTGAGCCGGGACTTCTATGCCGTGGATGAAGGCGAATACTGCCATCAACGGCAGGCCTCTATCAAGAATCTGACGGCAATCAAGCTCGCTAGCTGCTCTCATTATTCCCGCCAGGCCTCCGAGAGTCTTATGGATCTGGGAAAAGCGATCATGGAAGAGGACCTTGCCCCTGCCTTCAAGGAGAGAAGGCTTTATGATCGCAGCAAATTCGCCAGTTACCGCGTGGCCTTCAGGCTTTTGTCCATTCCGGGCATGGTCTGCATACAGCTGGGGCACGAGGTGGATAGCGGCTTTGCTTGCAGCGATATCAAGATCTACCTGCTCAGGAGGCTTGATCCCGGATTTGGAGCTGAGGCTTCTCAGAAGATATCCCAGGCTATGAAAGGCGGTCCAATCATGGTAGTCCAGTCAAGCTCGCAGACCAGAAGGCAACTGGATATAGACTACATGCTGGACTGGATAGCTGAAAGACGAAAAATGGATATAGTATATCTTTAGCTTTTGATTAAAGGATGTTTTAAGCAATGGCGCAACCATTGGTGCCAGATACCAGTGTGGTAATTGACGGCAGGGTATCTGCCAAGATCAGAGCAGGTGAGCTGCAAGGCCGCAGGATAGTTGTACCCGAAGCCGTGGTGGCGGAGCTGGAAGCCCAGGCCAATCACGGCAGAGACATAGGTCTGCGCGGATTAGAAGAGCTGCGCAGGCTCTCCGAGCTGGCCAAGAATGGAAAGATCGAACTGGAATATGTGGGCATCAGGCCCAACCTGGACCAGATCAAGCTGGCAGGAGGCGGCGAGATCGATGCCATGATTCGGGATGTAGCTCTGGAGCTGGGTGCCTCTTTCCTGACCAGCGATCAGGTTCAGTCCAGGGTGGCTGAGGCCATGGGCCTGGATGTGGAGTATGTCCGGCCTCAGCGCGAGGCGGTCAAGCCATTATCCCTGGAGAAGTACTTCACCGAAGATACACTCTCCGTCCACCTCAAGGAGGATGCCATTCCCATGGCCAAACGAGGCCGGGTAGGGGACTTCTCTTTAGTCCGTTTGAGCGAGAGGCCTCTATCGGAGAGGGAATTGAGGGATCTTTCAAGGGAGATCTACGAGAGAGCTAAGGTAGACCCTGAGGGCTACGTGGAGATGGAGAAGATGGGAGCTTCCATCATTCAGTTGGGGCCCATGAGAATTGCCATAGCCAAGCCGCCATTCTCCGATGGATTGGAGATCACCGCTGTCAGGCCAGTGGCCAAGGTCAGCTTCGACTCCTATCGCCATAGCGGGATGCTCAAGGAGAGGCTCAAGGAAGCACAGAGGGGCATTCTCATCGCCGGGCCGCCCGGATCGGGCAAGTCCACCTTCGCCGCGGGAGTGGCCGAGTATCTTTTGAGCTGCAATTATGTGGTCAAGACCCTGGAGTCACCTCGCGACCTTCAGGTCCCGCCCGAGATCACCCAGTATGGACCGCTGGAGGGGAGCATGGAGGCATCCGCCGATATACTGCTCCTGGTCAGGCCGGATTATACCATCTACGATGAGGTACGAAAGACCCGCGACTTCCAGGTCTTCGCAGACATGCGCCTGGCCGGAGTGGGCATGATCGGAGTGGTGCATGCCAACAAGCCCATAGATGCCCTGCAGCGCCTCCTGGGCCGGGTGGATATGGGAATGATCCCCCAGGTGGTGGACACCGTGGTCTTCATTGAGAAAGGCGAGGTCACCCACGTATTGGATGTGGAGTTCACAGTCAAGGTTCCCTCCGGCATGGTGGAGGCGGACCTGGCCCGGCCGGTGATTGTGGTCAAGGACTTTGAGAGCGGGCAGGCCGAGTATGAGCTTTACAGCTATGGAGAGCAGATCGTGGTCATGCCCGTATCCAGAGAGAGCAAGAAGCCATCCTGGACACTGGCCTCTCGCGAGATAGAAAAGGAGATATCGCACCATGTGCGAGGCCCCTTCCAGGTGGAGATGCTTACCGATTCCTCTGCGGTCATCCATGTGCCCCAGGAGGAGGCGGCGAGGGTGATAGGAAAGGCGGGGAAGAACATAGACCAGATCGAGAAGAGCCTGGGGCTGCATATCGATGTGCGGACCAAGGACCAGGCGCCTGCAGCCTCTCCCCGTCTGGAGGAGACGGCCAAGCATCTCATAATCTGGCTGGAGGGGATGGCAGGAGAGTCGGTGGATGTCTTCGTAGGATCTGATCCGGTCTTCACCGCCACCGTGGGCCGGAGGGGAGACATCCGGGTGGCCAAGTCCTCGGAGATGGCCAAAAGGATCATCAAGCGCATCAAGAAGGGTGAGGCTATAGACGTGCAGAGGGCAGGCGAAGACTGAGAGCCTGCATTCTCTATCATCTCTCTGGCAA
>NOLC01000172.1 GCA_002256595.1 Methanosaeta sp. NSP1
TTTCCATATCTTCGACCCCGCTTCCTGTGCCACAGCTTGAGATGCATCTCCAGCGCCCCGTTTCAGACCAGCCTGAGGCTGATCCGCCGCCATCGGAGATTGTCCAGGCGATGTCAAGGTTGATGCTGTATCGCATGCAGGAACGGGCGCGTACCGAGATCGAGAAGGGCAACGTTGAAGCTGGCACAAGGCAGCTGCAAATTCTTGCGGCAAACCTCCTCACACAAGGCGAACGAAGCCTTGCCCAGACGATCATGCTGGAAGTCAATCGTGTTCAGGAAGAAAAAGGTATATCAGACGAAGGCGGTAAAAAGATGAAATATGGCACGCGTGCCCTGTTCCTTGTGCCGCCAAAGAAGGAGTTGGTGAAATGATAATTTGTAAAAACTGCCAGCACGAAAATGTTTCGGGTACATTATTCTGTAGTGATTGTGGCGCCCAGTTGGATGGGATTGAGACTCTCACCACGCAGGCGATCACAAACGACGAGATCTCGAATGATCTGAGAAGGCGGTCTGCCACCATCGAGCCGCCATCCTCTCCGGGCATGGTCCCTGATGTGTCACCTTCTGGGCGGCGGTGACACCCTCTATCAATCTCAGATATCTCTCCGCCCCGAATACTTTTTCCGAATCCTCCAGGATGCTTCTGGCTTGCACAGTCAAATGGCTGGCCTGGCCCGGCCCGATTCCCACCAGATTTATAGCCGCTTTGCGGCTGGCCGGTCCCAGAAAGGTCCCCCTGCCCATGATTATGACCAGGGTGGTCATGTTGATGCTCTCTCGCAGCTCCTGCTCTTCTATCAGCTTCTCTGAGCTGGTGAATACCATCTCCTCTCCCGGCCGGCCGATATCTTTGGCCAGCAGGACCTCTCTTTTGCCGCTGATCTGCAAGGCTTTAAGAAGCTGCCAGTCCCGTCTCTTGCTCCTGGGATTGTAGAGGGCTACGGGCAGGCTCATCTCTGCGGCCAGGCGCAGCCGACCCTCGATATCAGCCCATGGTGTAAGAAGGTCGCTGAGGCTGATGACGCATATGCTCTCGCGGAAGAACAGGCCGGCCCGGCAGGAGGCGGCGGTGAAGGCCGTCACCGCAGGCACTATCTCCACATCAGAGGGCTTTTCGGCCATCTCCAATCCCAGCCCGGCCATGCCGTAGACATTGGGGTCCCCGCTGCTCACCAGTGCCACTGAGCCCTCCTCCAGGAGATCCAGGGCCATTCGGACCCGGTCCACCTCCCGGCCCATGCCGCTGGAAAATACCCTCTTTCCCGGCAGGAGATCTGAGATCAGCTCCAGATAGGGTCGATAGCCAACCACGAAATCGGCTGAAACGATAGCCTCTATGGCGGCGGAGGTACGCAGGTCGGCCGATCCGGGGCCGATCCCCACAATGGAGAGCCTGTGGCCGGCTGCGGCTTCGCCATTTCCTCTACTCCCCGATGGCAATTGTCACCCTCCCGTAGGCCTTTTTAGGGGAGATAAGCCGGCTGGACAGGGCCAGTACTGCCGGCTCGGCCACTCCCACCAACCCCAGATCCTGGGCCCGGGAGGGGGTTGTGGCCGCCTGGGAGTTCAGGACCTCTGATGACAGGCAGATCAGCTCCTTTCCCAGAACCTTTGCCGCTTGTTGCATACCCTCCTCCTCTCTCTTCAGGTCGGCGGTGGCCAGGATGGCAATATCATCCCGGCTTTTTCCCGCCTCTTTCAGGGCCTGATCTACGGCTGACAGTACCTCTTCTGCTGCCACACCCTTTCTGGCTCCTATGCCCAGAACCAGGCCTCTTAATTTTAGCACCGCTACATCCTGGTCGACCAGCACAATCCTGGGCCCCTTGAGCCGCATCACAGGCACATCTTGGGTCAGAAAGGCCAGGTTGATGGCTTTGCCCGCCTCGGGATTGGATATGGCAGAGTCCAGCCGCTCTGCCATCTCTTCCAGGCAGGGGCGGCCGGAGGAGTCAGTAGCTGTGGTGATGGCCGGATAGAGCCCGAGGCGGGAGCAGAGAAGGCGGGCCAATTGGTTGGCCCCATGATGCCCTCCCACCACCGGCACGGCGCAGGAGAGGGCAGAGTCGACCGCCACCACAGGGGTGTCTTGCCACTTGTCCTTGAGGAGCGGACAGATGATGCGCACCACTATGCCCACGGCCATGACCGCAATCACGGCCTCAAATCTCTTTAAAACCTCTTCTATCTCATCCTTGCCATAGATGATTACGATGGGGCAGCAGCTATCCTGCAGTGCCTGGCAGATCCTGGTCCCTTTCTCTTCATCACGGGGGAAGACGAGCACGGCTAGCGATCTCGGTATAGATGAGACCTCCGAAATCCGGTTCTGTTCACCACGCCTCCCACCAGTATGAGGGCGCTCCTCTCCAGGCCCGCAGCCTCCACTTTATCTGCGATATCATCTATTGTGCCCCGAAGCACCATCTCATCCGGCCAGGAGGCATGATAGACCACGGCCACGGGAGTGTCCCCAGGTCGGTCCAGGCTGGCCATGATCTGCCGGATCTTATCTATGCCCAGGAACACGGCCAGGGTGGTATTGTGGCGGCTGAGGGAAGCAAGCTCGTCTTTCTCCAGGGTGGTTCCGGCCGGCCTGGTCACTATGAGCGACTCGGAGACGCCTTTCAGGGTAAGCTGGGTCTTGAGGGCGGCGGCGGAGGCGAAGAGAGAGGAGACGCCGGGGACGATCTCAGTCTCCACTCCCTCTTCTTCCAGGGGCTTCATCTGCTCCAGTATGGCGCCGTAAAGGGACGGATCGCCGCTGTGCAGCCTCACCACCTTCTTTCCTTGTAGCAGTGCGGCCAGGATGCGGGATTGCGTCTCCTCCAGGGAGAGGCCGTTGCTGTCGAGGGTCTCAGCCTTTATATCCCGCAGCAGGGCAGGATTGACCAGGGATCCGGCGTAGACCACCAGATCAGCCTCCGAGAGCAGCCTCTTGCCCTTGACTGTGATCAGCTCCGGGTCTCCCGGCCCGGCGCCCACGATGTAGAGCTTCATCTCCGGCCTCATATCCCTCTCCGGGCCAGGAGGACGGAGAAGTAGTCGCTCTTCTCGGGCAGATCCTCCGGCGCGCCTCCCCTGATTATCCTCTCCTGAGCCGTGCAGAGCATGCTTCCCAGGATGAAATGGCCAAAGCCCCGGCGGGAGAGCTCTTCGGCCAATTCTCTGGGGCGGGTGGCCTTCAATCTGACCACGCTCTGCACTAGAGAGCCGTCCGAGACCTCAAATGATCCATCCAGGGCCACAGAAAAGCGTGATGCTGCGCAGGGCACGACTCCCACCCCCGGGATGGTATCGATCTCTATTCCAGGTCGGATGCTGCGGATGACCCTCTCCAGGTGGCTGAAGGTGGAGAAGGTGTTGACATCCCCAATGCAGGCGAAGCCTGCCAGGCCCGAGGCGGCAGCATCAGCCACGGTCATTGCATTCTCCCTCCAGATCCTCTCCAGCTCGCTTCTGTCCTGGATCATGGGAAACTGCAGGATCTGGGGGTCGCAGTAGGGCCGGGCCAGATGGGCGGCCATCTCTCCCGGCACATAGACCTTATCGCATCTCTTAAGAGTCGCTGCGGCCTTGATCGTCAGCAGCTCCGGATCGCCTGGACCGAGGCTAATTCCTATCAACATTTTCCAATCACCATGAAGATGGGGTTTGCCGGTTTAAGGGCGATGTCCCCTGCCAAATCATAGCCTCTTGCTATATGAATCTGGATCAGCTCCTGGAAGACGCCCGCCTGCTTCATCATCTCTGTGACGCGGAATGCTATGCCCAGGCGCGCCAGGTCCGCCACAATGATGCACCCGCTGCCAGCCTTTTCAAGGAGCAGGGGCCAGAATTCGTCTATCCCGCGCGTCCCGCCGATGAAGCAGCGGTCCACCTTTGGCAGGCCGGGCATAAGCTTCGCCGCTTCCCCG
>NOLC01000112.1 GCA_002256595.1 Methanosaeta sp. NSP1
AAAGCCATCCGCCTCCGCCAGGGGCTGGCGTATGGCGATTTGATCAACAGATTTATTTCTGCGATTACATAAATAAGAGGCAGAGCTAATAACAGAATCACTGGCAAAAAAGCTGCCATTCCCAATTCGAGGCTGTCATGAATGTAATCTGCGCCTATACCGTCAACCTGGACGAAGTATGCAATGTCCAGGCCCAAGACCTCTCCCGCCTCATGCCTCCCGGACTCTCATCAAAGGAGATGGAGGTAGAGCTGAAAGGCTCCATCGCCCGGATGGAGGATCTCATCTCTTCATTGCTTTTTTGCATGAGGGAAGGCTCTGGAGCCGAGATCCTCATAGAGAGCCCTGCCCTGGCCAGCCAAATAAAGGAGGCCTTCTCCTGGAAGAGTCGCCTGGGAGGAAATGCGGGGATAATGGCCAATGTCCTGGCCCATCTGGGAGCAAATCCCACTCTCAATGCCCCGGCCCTGGGCCCCAGTCTGGCGGCCATGCTCCACCCTGGGGTGCGGATTCCGTTCTCTGGTGCCCTGGCCGAGCCTCGACGGGTGGCGGAGGAGATGCAGGATAGCGCTGAGCCGGTTCATTTCGTCTTCCAGTTCAGGAGAGGGATGGAGGTGTTAATCGGCCGGGATAGGTTCACTGTGCCGCAAGACAACCGCTTTATCGCCAGCTACGATCCCATCAACACCAGTCTCAAGTCCAGCCGGGATTTTGACAGCTATTGCCAGGAAAATATTTCCCAATATGCCGGCGCCCTGGTCTCGGGCTTTCATCTGGTACCCCTGCAAAAATACCGGGAGATCTTCGGGGAGAAGATGGATCAGCTGAGATCCTGGAAGCAGAGCAATCCAAATCTATTCATCCATCTGGAGCTGGGCTCCTTTCAGAGCCCCCAGATAATGTCTTACCTTCTGAATCTGCTGCACAAGGTCCCCATAGACAGCCTGGGAATGAACGAGGATGAACTGAGAGCAGCAGCAGGATTATTGAATGTTTCAACAGCAATGACGCCGCCAGGCTCCCTCCAGGAGAGCATTCTGGCTGCAGATCGGCTGCAGGATAAGACCGGCATCTTCAGAGTCGCGATTCACACCAGAGATTACATTCTCAGCATCATGAAAGAGGGCCGCATATCGGCCCAGGATGAGCTCTCGGCTCTGCAGAATGGAGCTGACGCTGCTGCGTCTCTTGCCGCCTGCGGCTCCATAGGGGCAGCGCCTCCTGCGCAGTTCAATGAAAGGGGCCTCTTAGCAGCAGCAGAGCTGCGCCGCCAGGGAGCGGACTGCCTGGGAAGAGGGGCTATGCTTCATTCAGGCGGTCGGATTGTATCTTTAGCCCCGGCGCGGCAGGCAAGCCAGCCCCTGATAACCGTCGGCCTGGGGGACACGGCCACGGCATCGATATTCTTCCGGGAGGTCGGCACCATCAAGGGCAATTTCATTCCGGCTTGATAGGCTCGATTCTTTTAATTTCCATGAGACGGATGCCGGCTATTGCCTCTATATTCTCTGCCAGTTCGCCAGGGGCAATTCTGATCCTGCTTCTTCCCTTGAAAATTCGGGCCATTACCAGCCTGCCCACCACATCGTCATAGCCTGGCAGGACCCGAAAGATGATGCTGCCAGGCATTATGTCTGTGCTGCCCCCCAGGCGGTCCAGGTCTCCATCCACAATTCCCATTATTATGATGCCCAGTCGGGATAGAACATCACCTGCTATGGCCGTGGTATCATCTCCCACGCTGACTGCCACCCCGGCCCCAAAAGCTGCCTCGAATGCATCCTCGGCGCAGTGGTCTATGAAAGCCGCCTCAGCTACATCTTTATGACTCCCAATCCTCCCGAATGCATCTCTTTTCTGAGGGGCGGAGGTTCTTCTGATGCTGCCGCTGCGGATGATAGCCCTCTTAAGGTCCACATAATCAAGCTTCTCCAGGCCGTGCTGCTTGACCGCCATACCCTTGATATCGACTATCCTGCCGCCCCTTGCCTCAATCTCCACCTGGCCCTCTGCCGCCCTGCCGATCACAGTTCCATTTACAGAGATCAGCTCGCCTGGATAGACTGAGGATAAAGTGCGTCTGATGCCGCCGCTTTCATCATCGCTGCAGATGCTCTGAATCGGGTAGGTAGAAAGCAGGTCAAGTCCCAGATCAAGGGCCAGCCTGGCGGCAAGGATGGCAGCCTCTCCATCTCCCCGTAGCAGGCATACGAATCTGCCGCCGCAGTCTATCTGGATGAGCGGCTTGCCCTTTCCCGACGCCTGCGCAATCATTATCCCAAAGGCGAGGCCGCTCTCCCTGCTCTTGGCCAGGTTGAGCAGAAAAATAATATCGCAAATTGCATCCAGGTCCCGGATGGATTGGCTGGGCCTCCTCCTGGGACTGACCTGCACTGCATCCTGCAACCCGGCATCGATTAGAGCCACCCGTCCCATGGTGCCGCCCAGGACCGCCCTGACCGGGCCGAGCTTCTGGAGATATGAGATCAGCCGTAGAGCGGAACCGCTATCGATTATCTCCGGGCCGTGCAGCACCGCTCCAATCCTGCAAAATATCTTTTATCCTCCCGTCTCCAGGTTATCGTCCTGCATCTTGGCTGCGTCCATCATCTCCTGGGTCTGCTTGAACCTATCCTGGATCTGCTCCAATGTCATGCCCTCCAGCTCCTTTCTCTCCGGGGGCTTGTCGATCAGTTCCAATGTATCCAGGCGGTAGTACAGTCCGGTGCTGTCCAAATAGGCCCACTTCTGTCCATCGTCCTCCTCTTTCAGCGCCTTGACCTTTCCGGTAGTACCCGTCCCCTTGTATCGGACCAGGCTGTCCTCCACGATCTCTGCCATGATATATCCGTCCTTTAGCTTTCGGTCTCTAGCGGTCAACTAAAGCTTCTGCACCGCTATATTGCTTTCTTCTTCTGCCAGCCCCAGGATCTCTGCTCCCCCCGGCCGGCCTATGATCTCTATCTGGTGGAACTCCTGGCTGGCGCAGAGCACATCCTGCTCGGGATGGGTTCCCGGCTGGATCTGGCAGCTGCAGCGAGTGCGCTCTCCTATGGATACCACCACCTTGAGGCGGGGAGAGGCAGGATGGCCTTTGGGAAGCACTATCAGAGGGGCCTGCATCTCCCTGAGCTGAAATATGGTGCAGGCCAGGGCCCTTTTGACCTTATCTCCTACGCCCCAGGATGAGGCCACAATCAGGTCCTCCGGCTCGGTGAAGAGAATCCTCTCTTCTGCTTCCGTCTCCAGATAAAAGAAAAATCCCTTGCTCTTGGCTATGGCTATGGTGCCTTTCCGGCCCTCCAGATAAGCTATCTCATCTTCTTTTATGGTTAAGTTCATAGCCTTTGCTGGTTTCAAACGGCCTTGACATTCCTGGATTTGCAGGATGGACACATAGGCCGCCTTCCCATGCCCTTGAACTGGTTCTTGCAGTCCAGACATTCATAATCCTTGGCAGCCAGTGACTCGATATTCCCGATGTCCGGCCCGCCTCCAACGGTACACATCTTGCCTTCACCTCCGCCTGATCTATTGCACTTCTGCATATTTAAAAACGGCGGAAAATCGCGAAGAGGCCTTGAGGATCAGAAGCTCAGAGCCTGCTTGGGACAGGCCTCGATGCATCTGCCGCATTTGATGCAGTCCGGCCTTTTCCACTATCTACATGGGGCAGACCTTCTGGCACCGGCAGCAGTGGATATATCTTTCTGCATCCATTTTCAGCCGGTACTTTATAGCCACCAGAGACCTCTCCTGGCTCTCCGTGGGCAGAATGGGCCTAGATCCGGGAGCGATGCACGTTCAATTATCGGCCTGCCCTGGGGCCTCGACCATAGCTCTTCTTCAGAAATAAGCTGTAGTTACTGCTGTAATTGGAATCATT
>NOLC01000039.1 GCA_002256595.1 Methanosaeta sp. NSP1
CACACAAAACAGCGAGGAGCCGCTAAAAGATTGGAGTCAATTATATAGCGCTCCTTCTAAAAGCTGTTTGGTATTTTGGATAAGCTATTCCGCCACAGCCAGCGTCAAATTCCCATGGGGCATGACTATCATCCTGGCGTCCCGCCCCTGCCGGGCCCATGCCAGCCCCAGGGCCTCCGGCAGGGTCCTGGCGGCGGTGAAAAAGCACATCTTCGCCCGCTCCGAGGGCAGGGCAGATACCAGTATGAGATGATGCTCCAGTGATTCTTTGGCCAGGAAGGCGGCCTTATGCCCTCCGAACTCATACTCCCTTCCGAACCTATCCCAGCACTGCTCAGCAGAGCCCGCCTCCCTGGCCCAGCGCTCGAAAACAGGATGGCCCAGCCCCTCGCAGCACTCAGCCACCAGGATGATGCTGCCGCCGGGGACGGCTGCGTTTTTGGCATTGTCCAGAGCCTTTTGAGCCTGGAATAAATTGAGGTCCTTGGGCCTGCCGCCAGCGCAGGTGACAACGATCTCCGCCGGCTTTACCTGCCGCCGGTACATGCGATCTACAGTGGCCGCGCCCTTCCTGTGCGCATGGATATAGTCTCCTGCCACCGCCTGAACTATCTCATTTCTGCCGTTCAAGACCACATTCAATATGAAATCAAGCCCGGCAACTTTTGCCGCATCCTCCATGTCCAGCCGCACCGGGCTGTCCAGCCTTCCGGTGGCAGAGCGCGGATCTCTCATCAGCTCATGGTTCCTGATCACCGACCTCTCCGAGCTGATCCCGGGCAGAACCGCCTTGGCCCCGCCGGAATAGCCGGCATAATAGTGATACTCGATGTTTCCGGTGGCGATGATCAGATCGGAGGAGGCCACGGTCTGGTTTATTTCCACCGGCGTTCCCCGACTGGTCTCTCCCAGAAGAGTGCATTTCCTGAGATCATGCTGCATGTGTGGAATCCTGATGCAGCCCTTTAGGAGGCGCCTCACCTCCTCTTCCGTCATCCTGCGGTGTGTTCCCAGGCCGAAGACTATCCTGAGATCATCGATGCCCAGGCTCTTCAGCCTGCGGACGAGGGGCGGCAGGAGCAGGTGGGTGGGAGCCGGCCTGGTGATGTCGCTGGCCAGAATGGACGCCGAGCGGCAGCCGGAAAAGTCCTCCAGCTTCTTTCCCAGAGGACTGTCCAGGGATAGCTCGATCTCGCCAGCGGGCGCTGCCGCTAGCTCCTCTTCGGCTACGACTTCAGCTCCTTCCTCCAGCATCATCCGCAAAAAGCCCTGGCCGAAGCCCAGGTTGACGCAATTATCTACGATCATGCCCCTCATGCCTTCCAAATCACTGCCCGGCTGAGCATCTCGGAGAAGGCATCGAATATCGGCCGCTGGGAGGAAAATAAAAAGTAGTCTGCTCCCACCTGGCTGCATGCCTCACGGATGCGGTCGTTGTGCTGGCTCAGCCTTTTCAGATACTCATTCCTCTCCGTTTCGGTGATGCGGGTGATAACCGGCGCTCCGCCCTCCAGGTCCACGAACTTTATGTCTCCGCTATAGTCCAGATCCATCTCCGAAGGGGCCAGCACCTGGATCACCACCAGCTCATGCCCGGAAAGCCGGTAGATGGAGGATACAACGTCCTCCGTCTCCCCCAGCAGGTCGGATAAGAGCACCACCAGGCTGGTGGATTTGAGCAGAGCCTCCATCTGGTCCGCAACTGCCTTGTGGCTGGTTTTGCCTCGCGGCTTTATGGAATCCAACTCCTCGATGCTCTGAAAGAGGCTCCTCCTTCCCCTCTTGGGCTCGCCGGGATAGAGCTTCTTGCAGAAGAGAGATAAAGCATACTTCTCGTTCTCCGAAGCAGCGAGATAAGCGAATCCGGCTGCCAGACGTGAGGCAAAAGAGAACTTTCCCTCATAATCCATGCTGGCGCTGCCGTCCAGAAGGATGTGCACCACAAGGCTCCTCTCCTCCTCGTGCTCCCGGATGTAGAGCTTCTCCGTTCGGCCGTAGACCTTCCAGTCCACCAGCTTGAAGTCATCTCCCCTGCGGTACTCCCGGTAGCCTACGGGGCTTATGCCGTGCCCGAATCGAAGCGACTTCCGGCCACCGCTGTAGGCAGTGGAAACCCTCTTTTTAACCAGCAGGGAGAACCTATCCAGCTCCTGGAAGAAATCAGTATCCATGACTTTATCCCGGATTTTTATCCCCACTTAACCTCTAGAGGGACTGGCTCTTGAGGATGTCCGATACTACCTGATCCCTGGTCAGCCCCTTCCTCTCCGCCTCAAATCCCAGGATGATCCTATGCCTCAGGACAGGATAGGCCATGGTATGCAGATCCTCCTTGGAGACATAGTTTCTGCCTTGCAGGAAAGCCCTGGCCTTGCAGGATAGTATCAGGCCGATGGTAGCCCTGGGGCTGGCGCCGTAGGCCACGCCCGGCCAGCCGCGGGTGGCCAAAACCAAGCCCACCACGGCAGACTTGAGCTCATCGGAGACAGGAATATCCCGGCTGAGCTGCTGAAGAGCTATGAGCTCCTGCTTGCCCACGACCATCTCCACCTCCGGCTCACTGCGGACGGTGTATCTCTCCAGAATCTCCATCTCATCTTCCTTGCTGGGATAGTCCATGAAGATCTTGAGCAGGAACCGATCCAACTGGGCCTCGGGCAGGGGAAAGGTACCCTCCATCTCGATGGGGTTTTGGGTGGCCAGAATGAAGAAGGGCCGGTCCAGTAGATAGGTCTTGTTCCCCACTGTCACCTGCTTTTCCTGCATGGCCTCCAGGAGTGCGCTCTGGGTCTTGGGAGAGGCCCGGTTGATCTCGTCGGCCAGGACGATATTGGAGAAGACCGGCCCGGCCTCGAAGCGGAAAGCTTTGCCCTTCTCGGTCTCTTCGATGATGGTGGTGCCGGTGATGTCCGCAGGCATGAGGTCGGGAGTGCATTGAATCCTGCTGAAGTCCAAACCCAGGCATGAGGCGGTGGTCTTGACCAGGAGGGTCTTGGCCAGGCCGGGATTGCTCTCCAGAAGGGCATGGCCGCCGGCCAGGATGGAGACCAAGAGCTGCTCTATGGCCACATTCTGGCCTACAATGACCTTATCGATCTCACTGCGCAGCCTCTTGAAGATCTCCGGGGAGCGGCTGTAGATATCTTTCTGATCCTCCGACATTCTTTCTCCTTATTTTTCTGTTACCGATGGGGGTTTTTCGTCTAATTATATCTTTTCCCCTGAGCTGAACACAAGCTCTGCATCGATAATCATAAATCCCAGCCGCAGCTTGTATATCATTAAGGTGATAATATGCCCCAGAAAAAGCATATGTGTGAGACCTGCCCTCTGCGGAGATACTCCGAGAAGCATCCAGGCTCAATGTTGGAGCGGATATGGCGCTGGCATACCGGATGGTGCCCGGGCTGGAAGGCCTATCAAAGGTCTTTGCAGCAGAAGGAGCTATAATGTTTTTTAGATTAGTAAAAAAATATTGTGCCACCCAGCGGCTAAATGTTGAGCTGGTAGGCATATCCTGCCTGGAAGTACTTGCTATCTGAAAATGTCATCCCGCTGCCGTCTATGGCAATGTTGTGGGATTGGTCTCCCGGCACATTGATGGTCAATACTCCATCCTCCTCTCCCGTCGTCCCCTCTGTGGCCGCATAGCTGCCGTCTACATAGAGGTTGTAGCCCCGCAGCCAGGTCGACCTGATGGTTATAGACGCAAGGCCATACGACGGCTGCATCTGCTCATAGGGCACCACATAGATGACAATCACATTGCTGGGCTGGCCATCTACATTGAAGAAGAGCTGATGCTCTCCCAGATCGCTGGCATAAAAGCCGATCAAATTGTAGGGATAGAAGGAATAATCGTTCCTGTCCAGGGTTGCATCAGGATCATCAAGGTCTATCTCCGTGGCAGAGGTGAGCTGCGCCTCGGATTCTGGGGCATCCATTCTGTAGTATGATGAGAACTTCTGCAGATCGATTTGGCTGGAAGCCTCGCCGGCAGAGGTTTGAGCGGCACTGTAGACCGGAAGGGAGGCTATAGCCGGATTGGTTATCTGCATCTGCAAACTCTTGCCAGCGGATTGGCTGCCGGTCGACAATGGCCCTTTGGCTACAGTCTGGACTCGACCTATGGGCAGCTCGCTCCAGGATGGCGAAGCGGAGCCCTTTTTTGATCCCTTGTCGGCTTCGGAATCACCTTTCACAACAATCTTGCCTCTCATTGCCTCTTGGATGCTGCAGTGATAGCCGTAGACTCCGGGTGTATTGAAGGCAAATGAGTACTTCTTGCCGGGCATAATCGGTCCGGAAGAAAGCTGTAATGAGCCCGGATCATCGCTGACGAGGGTATGCTGCGCTTCATCCTGATTATGCCATTCCACCATGCTTCCAGCAGCGATGGTTATCTCGGAGGGTTGAAATGAATTGTCTTTGATGATCACCCTGACCTTATCATCAGATGAGACTATGGCCGGATTCAGGCTCATCTCTGAGAAGCTGTATTCCTTTTTGCCTGGATTTTTATCCGATGCGGCGGCAGAAATGCCGATCATGATAACCAGCATAGCTACCAAGTAATGCTTTTTCATAAGACATGAACCCCCAATTTCTTTAGTAGAACAAGATCTATAAGAATAAATATTTATTCAATAAATCCTCAAAAAAAAAAAAATGCCGGTTTCCCAGGGGCAGATCATTCTCCCGGGCATCGATTTCAGTCTTCGGGCTCATCTCTATAGATGGTCTGCTCTCTGCCCGGTCCCACGGACACGGCTGATATGCCTACTCCCAGCAGATCCTCCAGCCTCTCCACATAGGCCCTGGCGTTGGCCGGCAGATCATCATACTCTATGATCTCGGATATGTCCTCAGTCCAGCCGGGCATATCCTCATAAATCGGCTGGCAGCGGGCCAGATCGGCTGTGGCCTCGGGTGGATAGCCTAGCTGTTCCCCGTCCAGTTCGTAGCCTATGCAGATCTTGATCGGATCTATGCCTGTCAGCACATCCAGCTTGGTCAAGGCCAGTTCGGTATAGCCGTTGAGATAGACTGATTTGAGGCCCAGGACGGCATCAAACCATCCGCAGCGCCGGGCCCGGCCGGTGGTGGTGCCGTACTCGCCACCCTTTTCTCTCATTTGCAGCCCCATCTCGTCTTTCAGCTCCGTAGGCATGGGGCCTTCGCCGACGCGGGTGATATAGGCCTTGATCACGCCTACCACATTGTCCACCATTACAGGGCCAACTCCCAGGTTGGCGCAGGCGGAGCCGGCAGTGGTGAAGCTGGAGGTCACGAACTTCTGGGTGCCGTGGATCACATCCAGGAACGCCCCCTGAGCTCCCTCGGCCAGGACATTCTTCTCCTCAATCAGTGCGATGTTTATCTCCCGGGAGACGTCGGTTACCCTTTCCTTGAGCCTTCTTCCTATCTCCAGATACTCATCGATGAACGGGGCATATCTGACCACAGTGGGATCCCCGCCCATATCGGCAATGGCCTTCTCCTTGGCCGGGCCGATCTCCTGCAGCTTGGCCTCCAGGCGGGCCGGGTCGGTGAGGTCTCCCATCTGAACCTCTTCCCGGGCGGTCTTGTCAACATAGGCGAATCCGATACCACGGTTGGTGGTGCCGATCTTCTCTGTTCTGGCCTTCTCCCGCAGGCCATCCAGCTCGATATGGTAGGGCATGATGATGGTGGTCTTGGCATCTATGCCGATATCAAGCTTGATGCCCTCCGACTCCAGGGCCTGAATCTCACTCCAGAGCACACGGGGATTTAGGACTACGCCTGGGCCTATGAGCAGCCTCCTGCCGAAGATAGCTCCGCTGGGGACCAGATGCAGCTTGTATTTCTTGCCGCCTACAACAACGGTATGCCCAGCGTTGTCGCCGCCCTGAAAACGGACCACCACATCATAATTCTCAGCCAGCAGATCGACTAACTTGCCTTTTCCTTCATCACCAAACTGTGCACCGGTGAGTATTGTAAACATGGTCTTCAGGTTAGCGACCACGTAGATAACAATTTTGATAGACCTGCTCGGCTATGGCCTCAGTTACATCCACACCCAGGGCCTGGAAGATGCCTTTGGCGGAGGGGGTGCCGTTGACCTCGATCACCGTCAGCCCCCCGTCCGTTTCCAGGAGGTCCACGCCGCAGTACACTGCTCCCACCGCCTCTGCCGCCCGGCCGGCCAGATCCTGAAGCTTTTTGGTGACGGGGCAGGCTGCCGGCTGGCCGCCTCGGGCCAGGTTGCTGATCCACTGGCCGGGAGGAGCGACTCGATAGATGGCGCCGAGTACCACGCCATCCACCACAAAGGCCCTGATGTCGCGGGGCCTGGCCATGGCGATGAACTCCTGGAGGTAGACCAGGCCTTCCGTCTCCAGGATGCTCTCCAGCCGGGCTATGTCCGCTGCCACGCCGTCCTGGAGCAGGAAAATCTCCCGGCCCTTGAAACCGAAGAGAGGCTTGGAGACGGCTCTTTACACCATTCTCCTGGAGGGCCAGCAATGTCTCGAAACGGAAGGCTACGTCGCTGGCGCCGCTCCGGCCCAGGTCGCGGACGAGGAGGGCATCCAGCTTTTCCAGATCCCGTCCGGCGCATCGGAAGGACGGCTGACCATAGATGCAGGCCACTAGATCCTTGAAATTAAGAAAATCGGCAACAATTCCCTTTCTGGAAAATGAGGCCAGCAGGGCCTGTGCGGTCCAGTCGGAAGGGTCGGTGACGGCTATGGCGACACGCATGATCCGGACTTTATCAATCGGATATATCACAGTTGCTTTGGGCAGGAGGGCGGGAGAAAGGCCGGGAATGAGCCTCTTCTGATCGGCTATATAGCAGTGCCAGACCAGGAGGTATTAATAATCCAAAAGGCATACATCTTGATGATGAAGACGATATTGATTCTCTTGAGCCTATTGGCGGTGGTCTCGCTGGCTGCTGCCTATACCCCGGAAGAGCTGAACAACACCAAAACTGGCGCGCAACTTTCCTTCAAGCTGGGCCAGGCCTTTGAAAAGGCATCCCAGGGAGGAGATGCAGCAGCTTTCAATGCTCTGGTCGATCAATGGAATGCATGGGTTGCCAGCACCTTTGGCAATGATGCATCTCTGATCATGGAGAAGATGACCGGGCCAATTAATCTGCAAAAGCCCTATTATGCACCAGGCAATAACACGGACGGGCTATGGGAGCGGATTTCCTGGGCGGGATTTAAAAATTCACAAATTTTCTATTTTTTACCTTATATTCTAAATTATTCAGTTTAGACATTTAATAGGCATTGAAAGCTATGCTATAAGCTTTCTTTGGATTGGGTAAGAAGGAGGGAGGCAAAAGTCAGTGATATAGGAAGAGTAGATGGTCGGAGACCTTTGCCAACCATATACGGTAATTGACGAAACATATAGGTTTCGCTCTGTTTCGACAGATCCTACAGATGCTTAATCGGATAGCCATGGTTACCACCTGCAAGTTGTTGTATCCGATTGCCGATTGATGCTACATGCAGAAGCCATTGCAAGCGGAGGACTTCTGCCCAGGTATGGAAGCACAGATTTATCGGCTAGCCGTAGAAGACATTGCTGAAGAATTGGAGAACGCTGCTAGAGAATACCACACTCAATTTTGCCTTTGTAAGGAGATTATCTCCTTCAATCCGCACTTGTCCGAGGTCTTCTTGCTTTTGGAAGGTATCAATAGGATTATCCGAGCTTCGGATGGTATTTACAGCATTCTCTGTGGTGGTCAAAATGATGCTGGCATCACTAAAGCCGCCTTCTACTGTCTGGTTGATTCGAGCATTTTCCATAACAAATCCAACACGGAAGACTGATCCGTCGTTCCTAATTACATCTATATTTATCTTCTCGTTGCCTACCAGCCGCTTCAGAATATCGGGTGCATTATCGATCTTGCTGTTATAGGAATTGATATTTTCCTGTGTTCCTTCCATGCTATAGGTTATAGCACTTGATAGCGAAATCGAAAGCACTAATAATAAAGCCATGGTTAATGCTATCTTCATAGCCAATTATGGAAGTATCAAAATGACTTAAATCTGGCGATTGCAGGAAGAAGAATTGTGGATCAGGAAGAAAGGTAAGCATGGAAGAGAAGGAATACTGGCCTAAACAATTCCGACTCTATCATGCCCCTGTGACAACTTACGGTTTTGTGGGCTGCAAGATCAGGGATAGAACAACATGCTTAAACATTCCTGATCATATCAACTCTAAATTTATTTAATTAAATTTCTGCTGAACTTCAAAAAGAAAGTTATTAATATTTCCGAGATCAAGCAATGGCCACGAGGCTGCCTTTTATGGAGGTCGTAATAAAAAGGTCTGCGCGACGCAGAAAGACCATCTCGGCCAGGATGGTAGGAGGGGTGATGGAGGTACTGGCGCCGTCTTCCATATCCGATGCTGCCCTAGCCGGCCACATACAGAAGCTGCGCTCCCGGCTGGAGAGACAGACCTATCCCAAGGACGATAATCATCTCCATGAGCGAGCTTGCCTGCTGAATCGCAAATACTTCCAGGGAAGCCTCTGCTGGAACAGCATTCAGTACTCATCAAACCAGGAGCGCAGGCGGGGTTCATGCAATTGCCTGGCCAGGACCATTCGCATCAGCAGCAATCTGGCTCATCTTCCCCAGTGGGTGGAGGATTATGTGATTGTGCATGAGCTGGCCCATCTCATTGAGCCCAATCACGGCCCGAGGTTCAAGGCCCTGGTGCATCGATACCCTCTGGCGGAGCGGGCCATAGGATTTCTCATGGCCAGCGAGAGACTGCAGAAGAGCAATTCCGGCTAAAACGAAAAATAAAAGATCTGGCCGGTTTTTGACCGGCCCCCTCTGCGAGGCGATTTTAGCTTGAACCTATGAGACTGATAACGAAGTAGCCCAGGACGACGCCCAACACGAACACAAGGGCAAAAGAGCTGTAGATCAGAGTTTCACCTAATACAAGTGCTTCCATAAACTCATCTCACTACCAGCACTGGGATCGTGGCCCAGTAGAGAACCTTCTGCACAACGCTGCCGATCAGGAGCTTGGTGGCACCGGATTCGCCGTGGCTTCCCATGACAATCAGATCTGCTTTCTCGGCACCGGATGTGTCTATAACCGTGTTTGCCGGCGCGCCGATTCTGACGATGGCATCAACGCTTACGCCCATCTTGGCGCCCATAGCCTTGATGCTGTCAACAGCCTTTCCGCCTGCGACTTTAAGCTTTTCTTCAACTTCTTTTCTGTCGGACCCAAGCTGCCTTACGGCGCTGGCAATAACGACCTCGTTGATTACGTTGAGCGCTATGACCTGCGCGCCTAGTGCCTTGGCGAGCTCCATGCCCTCCTCAGCGGCTTTCATAGATTTGTCTGAGCCATCTGTGGCGATCAATATCCGCTTGTACATCCTATCCCACCTTTGGTGCGTTTATCTCACTGACATTGTATAAATAGCTATCTTCCCGATTCCAGAATTCTAAGCGCTAATAGCGCCGCATTTTCTCCATTATCTATGCCCACGCAAGCTACCGGAACTCCCGGTGGCATCTGCACAATTGACAGCAGTGCATCCAGGCCGCCCAGCTTGGCGCTCACCGGCACTCCTATCACCGGGCGAGAGGTTTTTGAGGCCACGACGCCGGGCAGAGCTGCAGACAGGCCAGCTACGGCGATAAAGACGCGAGCATCGGTGGCAGATACGAACTCCTCCAGTTCTTTGGGATTTCTGTGGGCGGAGAGAATCCTATGCTCAAAGGAGGCCGCCCGCTCATCAAGTTTGCGCAGAATCCTGTCCACTATCCCCTGATCCGACTTGGACCCTGATATTATTGCGATATCGACCATATAAGCCACCGCTTCATTTGATCTATCCGCCCTGATTCCTGCCCTGCAGTTCCTGCTGCTTGTGGACGCTCATGTCGATCAGAGTCTCGAAGATGCTTTTTATGGCTCCTGCATCAAGATTGAGCTCAACCGCCAGGTCCATGGCATGGGAGAGGACCCATTTCTCCCTATCCGGATCGATGATCGGCCTGCCTTCCGCCCTCTTCACCTCAAAGATCTTTTTAGATATGCCCATGCGGCGGTGTACCAGGCGTATGATCTGCTCGTCTATGCTCTCCATTTCGCTCCTATGCTCCTTTAGACTCATCAAGTCCCCTCGCCTTTGGATGCGCCTTTGTTATTGGAGTAGGTTCTTATCACCTTTCCGCCCAGAGGCTTCCAGGCCGCCTCAAGTTCCTCAACTTTGCTCTCATCGATTATGGCCGCATAAGACGGTCCGGTTCCGGAGAGGCTGGCTCCTCTAGCTCCGGCCTGAAGGGCCAGGAGCACAGGCTCGGCAGACAAGCCCAGGGCAGCGCAGTAAGCCAGGCCGTTGATGGTCATGGCCCGGCCGTAGTCTCCTCTCATGGCCAGATCATAGACCACATCGGCCACCGGAGAAATGAGACGGGAGCGTGAGACGCTGGTCTCGCCGGAGAAGAGCTTTCGGTCCGGAGAGAGAATCACCACGGGAGTGTCGAACTCCTCCCTCTTCATGAGCATCATCTCTCTATTATCGGTTACCACCACTCCACCCAGCATGGAGGCCAGGGCATCGTCAAGTGCACCGGTGATGGTCACCCCAGCCTTCCTGGCCGCAGCAACGCCGATCTTGGCTGCCTCAATTGGATCCATCTCCTCTTGCAGGGCATCTAGAGTAGCCAGAACGGTGGCATTGGCGGCAGTGCTGCTGCTCTTCAGGCCGCTGGCCACAGGAATATCGCTTTTGGTTCGAACCACTGCCCCGTAACTGTATCCCAGCCTCTCCAGGACCATGGCTACGCAGGTCTCTATGAGCCTGGTGTCAAGACCAGGAACGTCTCCTCTTATGGTTCCGGTATGGTCCAGCTCCACCTGGGCATAGGTCATGAGGCCTATCCCGAAGGCTGATCCCTTCCAATTGGCCACGGCGTTGAGTATTGTAGCCGCCCCTCCGGCTCTGCCGCACCCTATCATGACTGCTCCATCTCCAGTATCTTTTTAAGCGTCTCCAGTTCCCGTACGAAATCGAGCTCTCCACCACGGGTGTATTTGGCTATCATCTTGTTCAGGTACTCCAGCTCTGAGATGGAAGAGGCGAAATGGGGCTGGTAGCTGCCCAAATCATAGAGGGGTAGGACCTCCACGCCGCCCTTGCTGGTCCTCTCCTCCAGGCCCTTGACCACCACGATGAAAGCGAAGCTCTTGTAGCCCAGACCCCTGGAGATGTTCTTGGCCAGGCTGTTCATCTGCTGCACCCTTCGGGAGGAGAGGGCCTTATAGGCGGCTACGGAGTCCTTGTACTCCACGAACATGGCCGAATCATCGGACCAGAGAAGAGCATCGTACTCCACTACAGCGATAGCGTTCTTGAGAGCTACAACATTGAAGAGGACGCCGCGGCACCAGCCGATGTTGAGATGAAGCCTGAAGTCCGCCTCGGAAAGAGGCGTGTCTCTGGGCTTGAGAACATAGGGCTCGCTGGACAGTTCGATCATCAGATACCACTGTAGACTTTTCAGATAAATGGACTTTTCCGAGCTTATGGCCCTGTGAGAGCGGATTGGGCTAGCCTTGCATGAGATTGAAGGCAAGGTCCAGCAAGGTCCTGGGCCGGGACAGGGCAGTGGCGGCTGCGGCAAAGACTGCCTTTCTGGCGAATGAGCCCCCGGATATGAGCCTCTTTCCCGAGATGCCTTTGACCAGCCGATCTATATCTGTATCCTTCATGCCGGCCAGTGTCTGCAAGGATGCCCGGCCCATGCGGTACTGCCAGTAGAACTCCCGGTTCCATAGCCTGACATAGCGGGAGAGAGCTCGCCCGGAGACGTCTCTCCTTGCCACGGCCTGGGCGGCCACGCTGCCGCACAGGCTTCCGGCGCGCATACTGTA
>NOLC01000202.1 GCA_002256595.1 Methanosaeta sp. NSP1
TCTGGCCATTCTGCCTATTTTATGGCATAAGGAGATGAGAAGAGAGTGCAAAGCCTATTTCCGCGGAGGGGCTTTTCTTTTCCTGGCTCTCTTTGCCAATGAGATCTTGGATTTTCTGGGCAGGGGAGCTTTCATCTTCGCCTATGCCCAGGGCTCAGTTGCCCTGGTATCCAGCCTGGCTGCATTGCAGCCCTTCATCACCCTGCTTTATGTCATCCTGCTGGGCCGTTTCTTCCCCGGGGTCCTGGTTGAGGAGATGGACCGCAAAGCCCTGGTCATAAAGGTCGCAGCAGTCTTATTGATAGTAGCTGGGGTATATTTGGTCTCTTGATCCTGGTTTACTGATTTTATATAATTGATGGTTTCTCCTATCCATCCGTCTACAGGTAAGCTTATTGCCGCCGCGATACCTTAATTGGCTTAATGTCCCTTAGTGAGGCCATAAGGCCTCATCCTCAAGGCTGTGTTATCTCTTTTGAGATAGTTCCCGGCTCCAGCCGGCTGGCGGTTCCATCAGGCTACAATCCCTGGAGGCACTCTATTGAAGCCCGACTTACCGAGGAGCCCATAAAAGGAAGGGCCAATCGGCAGCTTATAGAGGAGCTGGCCAGGACCCTAGGAATATCCGAGCAGAAGATTGAGGTCATGAGCGGCCAGAAGAGCTCAAAGAAGACCATTCTGGTCAAGGGCATCATAAGAGATGAAGTGTTCAAGGTTCTGGCAAAGAAGCTCGAAATGCAAAGGAGCCAGGCTTTAAAGGATAAAGAAGGATGATTGGCGGGAGAGACAACCAGGAGAGCCGTCCCAAGAGGACTTATGATCTGGAGGCGCTGGAGGAGCTGATCGCTTCTCTTCTTGAGGCCTCCGGCCAGGGTGCGGCGGTGATAGTCGAGGGCAGGCGGGACCTTTTAGCCCTGCGCTCTCTGGGTCTCTGCGGTCCGGTGATCATGGCCTCTCGCCTGTCGGCCCTGGATGTGGCTGAGGATGCCGCCAGGAATTATTCCCAGGTCATATTGCTCACGGACTGGGACGATAAGGGCGACGAGATGTGCCAGACCATAGGGCGCCATTTGCGTTCCGTCGGCATTCGGCCAGACGGCCTGATCAGAAGCCGGCTCAAAAGTCTGGTCAAGAAGGAGATCAAGGACGTGGAGAGCCTGGGCCGTTACATGGAGAGGATGAGGGAGCTATATGGCCCTTAGGATAGCAGTAACCGGATCTCCCGGCGTGGGCAAGTCCACCCTGGTGGCAAAGGTGGCAGAGGCTTCTGGTCTTAAGGTGGGGGGCGTCCTGGCCCGCGAGAGGCGCTATAAGGACAGGCGCATCGGATTTGAGCTGCTCGACCTTTCCAGCGGGGCGATAGGGATTTTAGCAGATGAGACCGGCAGCGGGCCGCAGCTTGGCAAATACCGGGTCCATCCCGAGGACCTGGAGGGGGTGGGAGCCCGAGCTATTGAAGCCGCCCTGAAATGCGATCTGATCGTGGTGGACGAGGTGGGCCCCATGGAGCTGACCAGCCATAGGTTTGTCTCAGCGGTGGAGATGGCCATAGCCTCCTCCAAGCCCATGCTGGTGGTGCTGCATGAGTGGTCCAACCACCGTCTGGCAAAGAAGATCCGCAGCACATTCAGGGTTATAACTGTAACCAGGGAAAACAGAGAGATCGTAGCCCAGGAGATCGCCGCCTCCCTATCCCGCCTAGAGACCTAATTCCCTGGCTCTGGACAGAGCCTCTTCCGCTTCCCTATCGCGATGCAGTGCTCTGTAGGCCAGGCCTAAATTCTTCCAGGCGGTGGCATAGAGGGGCTCTATCTCTATGGCCTTTTGAAAGCAGCGCACAGCATCCTCATGACGGGACAAGATCCCCAAAGCCACCCCCTTGTTGTTCCAGGGATAGATATCGAATGGATCTATCATCAGCGCCTCATCGTAGCTCTCAATGGCATCCTCGTGCCGGTTGAGATTGTCCAGGGCAGCACCCCGATTGTTCCAAGCCCTTCTGCCATCTGCTCCCATGGGGCAGAGTTCAATGGCCCGGGCGTAGCTCTCGATAGCCCGCTCGTACTGCCCTATACGGTGCAATGCAAAGCCTCTTAAAATCCAGGTCCGGGCATTATTGGGATCGATAGCAAGGGCTTTTTCGCAGGAGGACACTGCTTGTGCAGACCTATCCATCTGGCTGCAGCAAAATGCATGAGCCCTCCAGGCATCGGGATTCCTGGTGTCGATCTGGAGAGCTCTTTCCAGAGAGGCCACTGCCTCTTTATGTCTTCCCAGCCTGCGCAGAGATAGTCCCTTTTTAAAGAAGATGGAGAAGCTATTTGCTCCTCTTCTCTCCGCCCTCTCCCAGGCATCTAAAGCCGACTCAAAATCTCCTTGGGCATAAAGGGCATCTGCCATGATCAAATCCTCATCCCTATTCTCTTCACTCATTTTGTCATCCATATCAGCCATGGGACCACAATCTCTTTACTTTGAGGCTTATTTGAGCGCTAGCTTAAACTCATGGCGGCGTAAATGGGATCTGCAGTGCAAGCTAAATTAAGCATCGGCTCATATAGTAAAGTATATATTATACGCATTGCTAAAGTATTGGCAAGGGTTAAAAGTAGCTAGGAAGGGGTACGATGAACCCACAGCGGTCTGAGATATTTGGCCGGATGGTCAGTTTTCTCCATCTGGATTCAGATGGTCTGCGTCGAACGGTCCTGGAGTCGATGCTTGAGGCTAGAGAGTTTACGGTGGCTTCTCTTCATGAAATAGTGAGCAGGCGGCTGGAGGTTTCCAAGAAAACCATTGCTTCTATGATAGGCTATATCTGTTCGCGACTGGGGATATTGCATGTCACCAAAAAGTCCTATCGTCTGCCCACGAGCTACATACTAAGAGAAGAGTATGCAGATATGGCCAGAGCCGTGCTGGCTGGCCTATGACCAATGTAAAATCCGCTCCGCGGACAGCCACAACCATCAAGGTCCGATCTAAATCGGAATTCGCAATTAGCAGATCCAGGGATCCATACCATGAGCTTTTGCTCCGTCTTTTTCAGGAGGAGGCCACAGCAGATCGGGGTGGAAAATTTCTCTCTCTGGTAGAGGAGAGGCAGAAAAGCGGTCAGCCTTTGAGAGTCCAGGAGTGGGAAGAACTGCTCAAAGAGTTGAACGTCAGCCGTTCAGCTTTCTACGCCATGAGAAACAAGCTGCTGGGAGCCGGCCTGATCACAAACAAAGGCGGAGAGTACCGCCTCTCCGGGATGTTCAGCCGCGATCTCATGGACATGGCTCGATGGTGGTGGACAGCGGTGCTGGGAAACGAGCTGGAGAACCTATAGACAGGATCTCAATTCCTTCATCTGTCTTTCTATGGTGTCCACCACTTTGGCATTCTCCATAAATTCCAGGCTTCCCTGACAGAAGGGGCAGACGAAGTTGGCCTCGCTGGCCTCATCGAAGATGAATCTGGCACAGCCCTCGGTGCAGGCATAAAAGATGTTCTCCCTTTCGTAGACCAGCCTTTCATCCAATTTTCGGAGCAGCCTTTTGGCCTCCGACTCCAGCGCCTTTTCAAAATTATCTGAGCATAGCTGCCATAGATAGGTGAGCCAGCCTGAATCTGGATCTCTCTTTCGGCGGTAAATCGCCAGCCTATGTTCATAAAGCAGGTACAGAGTGCGTCTTACGGTATTGAGGCTGATTCCCGTCAACTCGGCCAGCTTTTCATCGGTTATCTCCTCATCCGGTATGCATTCCACAATCCTTAAGCCTTCTTCTCCCACCAGCTTGTTTAAATACGCTCTGTGAATGGACTCTTCAATGACCGTCAATGAACCACCTGAATTATGGGCTGCAAATCCTGGCTGTTGCCCTTCTAGAGCTTAATGCCATCTGCCACCTTCTTTATAAACACACCGCCTGCTCTATTTCCTCAAGCCGGCGATATTCTTTCGCCCTTGTACTATAATATGGGTTTTCTTCTATTTATCCCCATCGTGAAGTCATTCCCGGACAGGCATGCTGCCATCCCGGAAGGCCGGGCCTAGAAGAGCAGATGCAAATTCAGCGTCAAAGCTATGGCATATTATCCTGGCATAAGCCCCGATCTCATTAATAAAAGTTCTCAAAAAAATTATATTATCTCCTTTGCCGGGACGCCCACCCTCTTGATCATCAGTTGGAGCCAGTCTCGCCCAGGAGGGCTTTGAGCTTCTGTATGGACTGCATGGCCTGGGTGGCTTCCTTGAGCTTTTCCTGCTCATAGAAGGCAAGTATCTCTTCAATAGGCGCCTTGAGTCGGTATACCTTCATGGGACGTCCAGTCCCATCGCTCTTGCTCATCCTCTCCTCTACCCAGTTATTTTTCCTGAGGGTGCGCAAAGCAATGCTCACCTCTGGCTGGCGCAGGTCTGATCCCCTCTCTATTTCCCGCGAAGTGGCCTCATTTCCGCTGGCCAGATAGGCGATCATATTGGAGACCTTCCTTGGCACCCCTAGGCTCTTTAAAGTCTCCACTACCTCTATATCTTTTTCGTCAAATCTCATTACGAATGATTCCTTCATTGCTATCTTCTCCTTATTTTTGATCCCTTGCAATAATTGAAGCACCTTATGATATAAATAGTTTATTTCTGTCAAAAAATTTTTTACTATTATTACTACAATCGTCCAGGCAAGCAAAAAAAGATAACTTTGTAAAAATTTTGCTAATAGCTCTTTATTTTATCTATAAATCTTCTCTTCTTCTCCACAGCATTTCGTGCTGCCAGGTCTACTCTGGCCCTCATCTCCTCTACATCCCTCTTCGCGTCCTGACCCACTGCCTTCTTTATCGGGGTGTAGGCCGCCTCCCGGAATCGCGGCGAGAAGTCCGATAGCTTTCCATCCATCTGGAGACTGGCTCCTTCTCCCTCTTCCACAGTGCCGATCTCATCCACGGCCACTCCTGTTTCGCGAATGGTTCGCTTTATGCGCTCCGCTTCCTGCTGAGGGG
Organism: Methanosaeta sp. NSP1; assembly: GCA_002256595.1. Taxonomy (GTDB): domain Archaea; phylum Halobacteriota; class Methanosarcinia; order Methanotrichales; family Methanotrichaceae; genus Methanothrix. The sequence goes on from NOLC01000202.1 coordinate 4,987, forward strand.
CGATTATGAGCAGAGCATCTATTGAGACCCCCAGATAGTCAATCTCCAGGGCTTCCAGCATCTGCAGGACCTTCGGATTGACCAGCATTCTCATCTTCTCCTCCTCAAAGAGAAGCCTGACTCCTGCGGTATAGGAGATCTCTTTGGCATCGCCGCGAATGCCGCCATTGGTCACATCAGTCATGGCATGGATGGTCGGATTCTCTTTTAAGAGAGCCTGCGCCGCCTCCAGGAACTTGATGTTGAGAGTTTCCTCCACCACCTCATGCCGATCGTAGTAGAGGGCAGCCGAGCATACCGTTCCTCCTCCAGCTCCTTCGGTCATCATGATCACATCTCCTGGCTGTGCACTCTTTCTAGGGGTGATGCTGTCCGATACACCCACCGCGCCCACACATCCCGTCAGCCGGTCTCCTATGACCATATCTCCGCCGATCCTGAGAGTGCTGCCGGTGATGAGGGGAACTCCAATCAGCTCCGAGACGGTGGCTATGCCTGCTATGTGGTCGAAGAGCTTGGAGACGTCACCGTCATCGGCCAGATGGATGTCGGAGAGCAGAGCAACAGGTCTCGCTCCCATGACGTAGACATCGCGCAGAGCAGCCCTTGTCACATGAAATCCGGCCAGAAAGGGATAATCGCTGAGGCGTGAGTGCATGCCGTCCACAGTGACAGTGATGAGCTTTCCCCCCGCCCGGACCACGCCTGAATCATCCAGTTGGGCTGAGTCCACCTCAGCAGTGGTGCGGCCTATGACTTCTGCGATCTTGGTGTGGGTATAAAAGTCGCCCGAGCCTCGCGAGCCCACCCCGAAGTCCCCCATGCTCACCCCAACATTCTGCAGAGAAAAGACCTCGCCCCTGGGGTGCAGGGTCGCCCTGGCTTCCTCCAGCACAGCTTTAGCCAGGATGAAAGCATTGTCCTTTGGTATCTGTTTGACCTCTCTGATCAGCCAGACCAGCTTGGCCTCAATCTCCGGGTCCTCTCGCGATAGACCCCTCTTGGCAAATCCTTCCAGATCCATACAGGGTCATCTATTCTACCCTCTAGAAAAGATCATCTCCTGGAGAAGAGCCTCTCCAGGCGGCTCTCCTCTATGCTGACCATCACCGGCCGGCCGTGGGGGCAGGTCTTGGGATTGCGGCATAGGAAGAGGTCATCCAGGAGCTTTTTCGATTCCGATGGCGAGAGCTCCTTTCCCGATTTTATGGAGCCCCGGCAGGCCAGAAGCTTGAGGATATCGTCTCTGTCGCTGCTGGATGGGCTGGCTTTGCCGGATAAGAAAAGCTCTCTTAAGAGATCGTGCACGCTGTCAGCGCTCTCCAGGTAGCGGCCCGTGGCCGGGACAGCTCGCACGGTGTAAGTGTTTCCCCCGAATGGGGATATGTCAAAGCCAATATCCTGCAGCGTCTCCTGCCAGGTGGCTAAAACCACCCTCTCGCTGGCGGAAAGCTCGATGGAAATAGGCGCCACCAGGTCCTGGCGGATCTTTCGGGATCGGTAGCTCTCCTGGAGCATCTCGAAGCGGATGCGCTCCGCAGCAGCATGCTGGTCGATCAAAACCAGCCCGTCATCTCCCTCCGCCACGATGTAAAGCTTCTTGATCTGGCCCAGGATGCGCAGCTTAGGCGGGCGGGGCAGAGGCATAGGCAGCTCATCGGCTGGGGCCAGGGGAAGGGTGCTCTGATTGCCGCCCTCTGCCACCACCGTCTGGCTGGTCCGGGCCTCTTCAGCCTCTGTGGCTTTTTCCGCAGCAGGGCCAGGCATCATGCTCTCGGCTCTTCTGCCAGGGAGGGCATGGCTCTCCAATGCCGCAGCCGCAGCGGCGGTAAGGGCCGCGGCGATCTCCGGCTCGTGCAGAAGCCGGATCTCTCTCTTGGTGGGATGAACATTGACATCCACCATGGAAGGCTCCGCCTGCAGGGATATGACTGCAACAGGGCTCTTGCCCAGGGGGATGATGTTTCTGTAGGCCTCTCGCAATGCTGCCGAGAGGATGCGGGATGAGACAGCTCTGCCGTTGACGAAGAGCATCATCCGGTCCGGGCTGCTTCGCACGGATAGCGGATCGCCTATGACCCCGGTGATGCTCCATCCCTGGCCCTCGGCCTTTAGCTGCGACATGCCCTTCAATGTCTTGAGGCCGAAAAGCCGGAGCAGGACATCGTCCCATGTTAGAGATCGGGCGGATTTAAAGAGGGTGCGCTTGCCGGAGAAGAGCTCAAAGGAGATGTGGTGGTGCACTACAGCCATCTCAGTGACGGCATCAATGATATGGACCAGCTCCGACTCTGCGGCTTTAAGGTGCTTTTTCCTGGCCGGCACATTATAGAAGAGATCCCAGACAGTGATGGTGGTGCCCGCCGGAGAGCCGATCTCCTTGCTCTCCACAATTCTGCCCTCCATGAGACGCAGATATGTGCCTGAGAGAGATCCTCTGGTCTTGGTCTTCACCTCCACCCTTTTCGAGACGCTGGCGATGCTGGCCAGGGCCTCTCCCCTAAAGCCCAATGTGGATATGCCGGCCAGGTCCTCCGCCCGGCTGATCTTGGAGGTGGCATGCTTCTGGAAGGCCAGGGGCAGGTCCTGGGGGTCGATGCCGCTTCCGTCGTCGGTTATGCGGATAAAGCCCTTTCCACCTTCTCCTACTTCGATCAGTATCCTGGTCGCGCCAGCGTCTATGGAGTTTTCCACCAGCTCCTTTACCACCGATGCCGGCCGCTCTATGACCTCGCCGGCGGCGATCTTGTTGATGGTGTCGGCATCTAGAAGCTTAATCCTGGCCATCTCTATTCTCCGTTTCATTGCTCAGCATCTTTTGCAGCTCGGCCAGGCGTCCCAGAGCCTGGAGAGGGGTGAGGGCATTCAGGTTCAGGGTCCTTATCTCTTGCAGCACGGTCTGATCGTTCTGGGGCAGGCAGATCCCCAATTCATCCTGGCCTGCATCAGATGGCCCGTCAAAGAATATGAGCTGGGTGTAGTGGGATGATCTTTTGCTCTTTCTGCCTGATAGAGGCTCGACCCTGGCCTCCGTCTCAATCTCTTTCAGGATCTGGTCCGCCCGCCTGGTCACGGCCTCGGGCACGCCGGCCAGGCGGGCCACATGAACCCCATAGCTCTTGTCAGTGGCTCCCGGCACAACCGTTCGCAGGAAGGTGATGCTGCCCTTCTCCTCCTTGACCGCAATGCTATAGTTTTTCACTCCGGCCAGGAGCCCCTCCAGTTGGGTTAGCTGGTGGTAGTGGGTGGCAAATACAGCCTTACATTTGATGCGGTCGTGTAAAAACTCGGATATGGCCCAGGCCAAAGAGAGGCCGTCGAAGGTGCTGGTGCCCCGGCCCACCTCATCTAAAAGCACCAGGCTCTCCCGGCTGGCCTCTGCCAGTATCGTGGCCAGCTCGGTCATCTCCACCATGAATGTGCTCTGGCCGGCGGATAGGTCATCATAAGCTCCCACCCGGGTGAAGATGCGGTCCACAGGGCAGAGCGAGGCATAGGATGCGGGGACAAATGAGCCCATCTGAGCCATGATGGCACAGAGGGCGATCTGGCGCATGAAGGTGGACTTTCCGGCCATATTGGGCCCGGTTAGTATGATCAGGCGGCTCTCCTCCTCATCCAGGAGCACATCATTGGGCACAAAGCCCCCCCGCATGGCCTTATCCAGAACGGGATGCCTGGCAGACCGGAGAGCGATTCTGCCCTCCCGGTTGAACTCCGGCCGGACCAGGCCGCTCTCGGAGGCAGCTTCCGCCAGGGCCGCCAGCACATCCAGCTCGGCCATTGCTGCCGCCCTCTCCTGGATGGGCAGAGAATATCCGGCCACTGTGCTGCGCACAGAGGCGAAGATCTCCTGCTCCAGGGAGACCGATCTCTCCTGGGCAGAGAGAACCCGGGTCTCCATCTCCTTCAGCTCCGGGGTGATGAAGCGCTCGGCATTGGCCAGGGTCTGCTTGCGGATATAGTCCGGCGGCACCAGATGCAGGTTAGCACGGGAGACCTCCAGATAGTAGCCGAAGACGTTGTTGTAGGCGATCTTGAGGGACCTGATTCCCGACCTCTCTCTCTCTTTGCTCTCCAGGGCAGAGATCCAGCCCCGGCCGTCCCGCAAGAGGGATCTGAGCTGATCTATCTCCTCATGGTAGCCTTCTTTGACCACTCCCCCTTCCCGCAGGTGCGATGGCGGATCGTCGGCAATGGAGCGCTCCAAAAGGCCGACTATCTCCGGGCAGGGGGATAGCCGAACCCGGAGGTCAGCAAGATAGGTCGAGCCGGCTTTTTCCAGGATGGCCTGAAGCGCGGGAAGCCTGGCCAGTGAGAGCCTGAGGACCACCATCTCTTTGGGGCTGGCCGAGCCGCAGGAGACCCGGCTCATCAGCCTCTCCAGGTCGGCGGAGCCTTTAAGCTCCTCGGCCAGGCTTTCCCGCAGTAGGGGGTCGTTGACCAGCTCTTCCACTGCCGAGAGGCGGCGCTCTATGGCATCTAGCGAGAGAAGCGGCATCTGGATCCAGCGGGAGAGGGTGCGTGAGCCCATGGCCGTCCTGGTCCGGCTTAAGAACTCCAGCAGGGTTCCCCTCCTGGACCTGTCCCTGATGTTTCTTATGATCTCCAGGTTCCTGAGAGTTACATCATCCAGAACCATGAACTGCGATCCGCTGTAATGCCGCACATCGCGTAAATGGCCCAGCGCATCGAAATGGGTGCTGTGCAGGTAGCTCAGAATGGCTCCGCAGGCACGCAGGGACAGCGGCTTGTCGCCCAGGTTGAGCCTGTCCATCCAGCCTTCCCCAAAGCGGCTTTGCAGGGCATCGGAGGCGCTCTCCAGGGAGAAGACGGCCTGATCCAGGATCTGAAGCCTGCTGCACTCGCAGGCCGGGGCAAAGGAGGCGATGCACTCTGCAGGCCGGAACTTGGCCAGCTCTGCCCCCAGGCCGCGTTCATCTATCTCCGTGGT
>NOLC01000170.1 GCA_002256595.1 Methanosaeta sp. NSP1
ATAGCCGGGCTTCTAACGGGAACTCTGGTCACCGTATTCTGGTATGTGTTCATACATAAGGCGGAGGCTGTTCCCCTGGGTATATCCAAGATGATACTGGGCCGGGACCTGCTCATAGCGGAAATGCCCTGGCCGGTTGTGGATCCCATACTGGTGGCACTGCCGCTGGCTTTGATTGCCACTTTGGCCGTGAGCCTGATTACCAGAAGGCCGGAGGAGAGGCATCTGAAGGATTGCTTCAAGGGGATAAAATAATCCTTTTTCCCATCTTTATCTTTTTTTATTCATCTCTATCCTCCGGCTTGGCCAAGCCAAGCATTGAGAATTGACTTTGTGAAAGATCTGGGCGGATCCATGAGATATCTACTTAAACCAGGATATTGTCTGCTTTATCCCAGGAGCCGATGATGAAGGCGGCAGGGGCAAATCACTTTGAAGGCTTTCTGGGAGATCTTGCGTCCATTCAACTGCCTGATGGCGTCAGCAGCAGCCATAATCGGCCTGGCCCTGGCCGGAGGCATGCAGCCCTGGGACACGGGGCTCATATTTCTTGCCGTATTCCTCATTACTGGCGCCGGAAACGCAATCAACGATTACTATGATCGGGAGATCGATGCCATCAACCGGCCCGGCAGGCCTCTGCCCAGCGGCAGGATCTCCCCGGCAGCAGCATGGCGCTATTCCATGGCTCTCTTCCTGGCCGACTCGGCCCTTCTGTTCTTCTATGCCCGAAACCTCAAGGCCATGCCGCTTTCGGGCAACATCTGCGTCGCCTTTCTCACCGGCTCGACATTCCTCTTTGGAGGGGCGGCGGTGGGAATGCAGGGCCTTATGACCAACCAGGTGCCATTTTTCCTCTCATTTCTGGTAAGCATGAGCCGGGAGATAGCCAAGGATATCGAGGACATGGCCGGGGATCTGGTCGGAGGGGCCCGGACCCTGCCCATATTGGCGGGAGAGAGGCTTTCGAGAGCCCTGGCGGCGGGATTTGCCCTGGCCGCTGTGGCCTTGAGCTTCCTGCCGCCCTTTGGAAGGGGCTATCTGGTGGTGGTGGCGGTGGCGGATATCCTCTTCTTGCTGTCGGTGAAGATGATACTGAAGGGGGATGCCACCGGGGCGCAGAAGGCGCTGAAGAAGGGCATGGCTGTGGCGCTGGTGGCTTTCTTGGCAGGGGCTTTGCTTTTCTGAATCAGACCTCGCTATCTTATTGATGGGCTCCATGGGATCACCTTAGCTCGGCCCCGGAGAGAGTCTTTCTGTTGCCTTTCCTGTCCACCAGAGTCAGATTCTTCAGATGCCACTCTCCGCTGATATTTTCCGGCAGGAGAATCTGGGCGGCATAAAATCCATCCCTGTCTGTTCCAGAGGATCTGTTCTGGGAGGAGAAGAGTGCGGTTATGCTCTCACCCCCCGGCCCGAAAAATGCCGCCTCCGCCGCCCAGATGGCCTGGTCGTCTATGAGATGGGCGGTGAGATTGACCGGCTGGGGAGAGGAAAGGGATATCTGCTGCGGCTCTATGAATAGGCCGGCGATGCCGGGGGCCTGGTCGTCGGATAGAGATCCTTGCAAGCCGATCCCAGGGGGTGTAAGGGGATCGGAAGCTTCCTCTGAGGAGAAGCATTGGCTGCTGCTTCCAATCTTGATCTCCTTATTTATGGAAAAGACACCTATCAGGTCCTCCACGCTCCTCCCATAGGCCCAGACGGGAGATGGGGCGGCCAGCAGGAGGAGAAGGGCCAGAATAAGGATTTTCGAAATCAATCCGGGTTTCACTTTTGAGCTAAGGGCGATTGGCGGACAAATATCTTTCCCTATTATTCTCTCGCAGCCGACTGAAGAGCTCTCCTGCCAGACGGTCCTGGATATGATCAGGGAGAGGCGGCTTTTGATAGCATTCCAGGGAGAAAGTTGATATTCTAGGAGGAGATGGGAATGCGTTATGAGTGAAGCTAGAGACCGGAAGATGAAGCGCAAACGCAAACTCGACGAACTGAAGGCCGAAAAAGTCCTGAGGGCATGCCGCAGCAGGAGGGCCATAGCCAACCAGCTCTGAAGACCGAGCATATCTCAGGGCGATCTCGCCTCGAGTGCAATTAGAATCGCTCCCATTCAGACCTTTTTTTGTATCAGCATCCTCTTTCACGTCATCTTCTTCTACCTGCAAAGCATCCCTGTTTCAGAGGTCTTCAATTGTTTCCCATAGTCAGGCGCAAGGAGATGGCAGGAGGAAAGATCATCCTCAATGAGATCCTCGCTCCCAAGATCGCTCGCGTCGCCCAGCCGGGGCAGTTTGTGATTCTTATGGCCGGGGAGAAGGGCGAGCGCATCCCCATGACCATCTCGGACATGGATCCGGTCAAGGGGACCATAACCATCATCTATCATGTGGTTGGCCGCTCAACAGTTGCCTTCAAGAGGCTGCAAGCGGGAGAGGGCTACAGCAGCGTGGCCGGTCCCCTGGGACGGCCCACTGAGGCGGAGGGAGCAGGCTTGGCCGTGTGCGTCGGCGGAGGCACGGGCCTGGCGGTACTATATCCCATAGCCAAGAAGCTGAAGAGCCAGGGCAGCAGGGTGATCAGCATCATGGGAGCGCGGACGGCGGAGCTGGTCATATTAAAGGAGGAGATGGCAGCGGTATCCGATGATCTCTTGATCTGCACCGACGACGGATCGCTGGGAAGGAAGGCGTTGGTGACCGAGCTTGTCAAAGAGGTCCTGGAGAGGGAGAGGCCGGATCTGGTGGTGGCTGTAGGGCCGGTGATGATGATGAAGCTGGTCAGCGAGATCACCCGTCCTCAGAGGATCAAGACCATTGTCAGCTTAAATCCCATCATGATCGACGGCACGGGCATGTGCGGAAGCTGCCGGGTGGAGGTGGGAGGAGAGACAAAGCTGGCCTGTGTGGACGGCCCGGAGTTCGACGGCCATCGGGTCAACTACGACCTTCTGCTGCAACGCCTTCAGGCCTTCCGGGAGGAAGAACACGAGGCCATGATGCTGCTGGGAGAAGAGGAGATTGAGCGCTGCCCCATGAAAAAGGAGATGGAGAGGGAATAAGTCTGAAGAAAGGATTAATACTTATAAATCAGTTATTTGTTGAGGTGTGGCAGAATGGCGAAAGCGTTGTTTCTATTTGCTCTGGCCTCAATGGCTTTGTTTTCCCTGGCCATAGGTCAGAATGCAGACTCTTTTGAACCGAACAACGAGATAGGAGATGCAGACGAGCTGGGAGTCGGCCAGATGGTCAATGCCAGCATATCCCCGGCACAAGACTATGACTGCTACAAGATCCATCTGGACAGCCCGGGAGTTCTTTCCGCCCAGCTCTCGGCAATCCCTGATGAGATGAAGGGCAGGATTGACTTTTATGGCAAGAACTTCAACTGGATAACCAGGAAGGATGCAGAAAATCCGGGAGAAAATGTAATCTTGACCGTTGATATAGGAAAAGCCGGCTGGTATTATTTCGGCATTGGTGATCTCAATGGAGGATCTTATAAATCAGATTATTCCTTCTCCGTCTCCTTTGAGCCGATTATAGATGAGGAGCCCAATGGTGAGATAGGAGATGCCGTTGAGATCAAGCCAGGAGAGATAATCAGAGCCTATGTCTTTCCGGCCCAGGACTGGGATGTCTATAAGATATTCCTGAATAGTACAGGAGTGCTGCAGGCATCCCTGGCCGACGTCCCCCGGTCCATAACCGGAAGCATGAAGGGCAGGATTGATCTCTATGGCAAGAACATGAACTGGATCACACGATCTGATGCAGCGAATCCCGGCGATGATGTGGCTTTAACTGTGGATATCGGCTATCCGGGATGGTATTACCTGGGTGTAGGGGACCTCAACAGCGGATCGTATAACATGACCTACAGCTTTGGCACAGCCTTCAAGCCGGTGGTGGATCTGGAGCCGAACAATGAAATCGGCGATGCGGTTGAGATCAAGATGGGCAGTGAGATTAAAGGCTATATCTTCCCGGCATCGGATTATGATGTCTACAAGGTTTATATTGGGGCCAGATCGATACAGGCATCATTGTATAGTGTGCCCAAGTCCACCCAGGCTAGCATGAAGGGCAGGATTGACCTCTACGGCAAGAATTACAACTGGATAACCAGGGCCGATGCGGAGAAGCCGGGAGACGATGTCCTTCTCAAGGCTGAATTACCCAATGCTGGCTGGTACTATTTCGGAATTGGAGATCTCAATGGAGGATCTTATGATGAGGAATATGCCCTCAAAGTGGCCTGAATGAGATCAAATCAACTTTTCACATAAAATCAAGAAAACAGGAAGGTGCTATCATCTGCGTCCTTCCTTTGATCCTTTCTTGACCAAGTATCCTGCTTGGCTGATGGTCTTTATCATTTCGTCGATAACGAAAAAAACGATGTATAGCTCAGTTCTCTCATAGGAATGTGAGGAGATCTCTAGCATTCAGGCATCTTCAGGCTGGAGAGAAATGACCTGCAGACAAGGGGATTGGCCATCATCTCGGGCAGGCCCAGATCCCTTATGGCCTCTTTGCATATTTGCATTGGATCATCAGAGGCTTTCCTTTCCGCTGCCCTGACCACGGCATTGTGAATTCTCTGAAGATAATCAAGACCCCGGTCCATGACGAGGTAGGCATCCTCTCCCGACCTCGGATCGTCCCAGGCCGAGAGAAGGTGCTTGATTCCCTCAATTGCCCTCAATCTCTGAATGGACTTTACACTGCTTTGCATGTCATCATAAATGGGCATCTCTCCTTCAATGGGAACGGCATCGGCGGAGAACAGAGCCCCCTGTTCCGGCATCCATAGGGAGATAGAGCCGGGGGAGTGTCCTGGGGTGTGCAGCACAGACAGATTCAGCCCATGCCCCAAATCTAAAACATCCCCCTGGTTCAGAATCCGATCGA
>NOLC01000220.1:0-2546 GCA_002256595.1 Methanosaeta sp. NSP1
ATAGGTAGCTTTTTCCTCCTTAATCGGATGGCTTTCATGGCAAAAGATCAGCTAATATCTTCAACTGATCTACCTGTGCGCAAAGTACGCCACTATCGGCTCGCCCACGCCATTGACCTGCACAAATCCGTACCTCTCGAACTGCACCACCTGTCCCAGCTCCTCAGCAATCCCGGCCTCGCCGAACCCCTCATCAGCGCCGTCTGGCCGCAGCACCCGCACCTTCGGCCCGTCCAATGGAGCCCAGTGGATGATCTTGGTCCTCTGGCCCATATCCCTGGCCAAAAATCGGGCTCTGGCCGGCTCCAGGCTGCTGATCTCGATGTTGCACAGATCCTTGAGCCGGATGTTATCGCCGACCTTCAGCCCCTCCAGGTCGCTCTTGCAGATGAAGAGCCGATTTCCCGCCGGTATTTCCCTAAAACCCCTGTCTATGGCCGGATGAAGCGGTGCCTGAGCCAGGGCGGGCACGTCTCCTTCGATCTCCAGCGCCACAGGGTCCCAGACGAAGAAGCGCCTGTTGGCCTCGGAATCTATGATCTTCCTGTTCTCGGCGTAGATGGAGTCCATGCTGATAGATATGTCCGTCTCGCCTACCCCTAAGTCGATCATGAACTTCCGTAGCGCCTCGGCCCGGATGCCCCGGCAGCGCATGGCCCGAACAGTTGGGACTCGTGGGTCGTCCCAGCCGCTGTACTCTCCAGCCTCGATGGCTTTGCGGAGCTTGCTTGTCGAAAAAGAGCCGAATTGATGAATCTTGATCCTGCCCCAGTGGATTACCCGAGGATACTGCCAGCCTAAATGCTGGTAGAGATACCTCTGCCTGCTGCCGCTGTCCGCCAGGTCCTTGCCCCGGATGATATGGGTTGTGCCCAGCAGGTGGTCCTCCACAGCCGACTCGAAGTCCAGGAGCGGCCAGACCCGGTATTTGTCTCCTACCAATGGATGTGGCGCTGTGACGATGCGAAAGGCCGGCCAGTCCCTGATGGCCGGGTCTTTGTGGTGCATGTCTGTCTTTACCCGGAGCACCGCCTCGCCCTCGGCCACTGTTCCATCCAGCATGCCCTTCCATAGCTCCAGGTTCTCTTCCACGCTCTGGCTGCGGTGCCGGCACTCCACTCCTTTGTCCTTATGCTCCTTGAAGGCCGCCTGGGGGCAGCCGCAGACATAGGCCCCGCCACGACAGATCAGCTCCTCGGCTATGGGATAGTACTGCTCCACCCTCTCGCTGGCGGTTATCACCAGATCGGGCCTGGCACCCAGCCAGGCGCAGTCCTCCAGATACCAGCCGTAGGCCTCGGGCATGGGCCGCTTCTTGACCGGATCGGTGTCATCAAAACGGATGATGAATTTGCCGCCGTACTTCTTGACATACTCGGAGTTGACTATGATCCCCCGCGCGCTGCCTAGCGTTGGCGGCCCATTGGGATTGGGAGCAAAGCGCATGACAACGCCGCCTTCAGCACCCTCCAGAGCCGGTAGGCCCTTGTCCGGCTCTTTTTTCTCCGACAGCTCAGCCAGCAGCTCCGGAGCTATGGCCTCCAGCCTCTTCTGCCACTCCTCTGGGCCGGTCCTCTCCACCACCGCTAAAACCTCTGCCACCAGGGGCGAGACCTCTTTGGCCCGGGAGCGGAGAGCAGGGTGCTCGCCCATGAGCTTGCCCATGACCGCCCCGGCCTTGGGTGCGGCATTGTACTTCACGGCGTTTTGCAGCGCATACTTTTCTATGAGTTCTCTGATCTCTTCCATGAAACATCTCCAATGGGCCAGTGGCGGCTGGGATCGGTGATGATTGCCCTTCCGCTGACCTTCATCTTGGTGAAAGGCTAATTTCAATCACTCTACTTTAATTTGATCGTCTGGCCTGAGCAGCGCCTCTGCCAGGGCCAGGGCGTCGGAGATGATCTTCTGGTGGTCGAAGGCCAGGTGGGGCAGACTCTCTCTGGAAAAGACCCCGGCGGCCCTGGCATCCGATCCGGCCAGCAATTGGCCTCTGCCCCGGGCCAGGAAGGCGACGGAGACCACATGGCCCCGCGGATCGCGTGCCGGATCGGAATAGACTCCCACCAGCCCCAGAAGCTCTATCTCCAGGCCGGTCTCCTCCCGGGCCTCCCTGATTGCGGCGGCCTCGACGCTCTCACCTATCTCCACAAAGCCTCCGGGAAGGGCATAGCAGCCAGCATAGGGGGGGCGGTCTCTTTGGATGAGCACAATCCCGCCCCCAAAGAGGATGACTGCATCTGCAGCCAGCAGCGGTGTATGGATGCATTTCTTTTCTTTCATCGCCCTGCATTCTCTCCAGCCACAACCAAAAGCCTTATCTACGGCGGAAGCCGGATCTGGTTACGGCAAAGGTCGATTGCTGCACAATCCCTCCCTACCCAGCATCCAATCGGCCTTTGGCGATTTTTCCTTTAAATGGCGAAACTCTAATAGAAGGCGGCCATTACTGTCATTCATGCCCTTTTATGTCTTGAAGATGGGAGGAAGCCTTATGCCCACCGCCCGGAACCTGGTGCGCTCTCTCCTGGACCTGGGAGATGAGG
>NOLC01000220.1:2590-6420 GCA_002256595.1 Methanosaeta sp. NSP1
GGAACCTGTTGCGCTCTCTCCTGGCCCTGGGAGATGAGGGCTTCAGCTTTCTGGTGGTCCCGGGCGGCGGCCCCATGGCCGATCTGGTGCGGCAGATCCACTCCCGCGGCGATCTCAGCCAGGAGGCTGCGCACTGGATGGCGATACTGGCCATGGAGCAGTATGCCTACTTTCTGGCAGACGGAACCGGCGTCGCCCTAACCAGAGAGATCCGCCCTCCGCAGGATGAAGGTAGCTTGGAGATTCTCCTGCCATATCAGGCGCTCCTGGAAGATGACAGCGGAATGGAGCACAACTGGGACTATACCTCCGATGCCGTGGCCGCCCTTATCGCCGCGCAGCTTTCTGCCCCTCTGATCAAAGCCACCGATGTGGACGGTGTGATAATAGATGGAAGGGTGGCAAAAGAGCTTCCTGCATCAATCCTATTGGGTCGCGAAAGCTGCATCGACCAGGGCACGGTGAGGCTTTTATGCGGCCGGCTCAAGGGAATGAAGGTCATGGTTCTCAATGGAACCGATATAGATCGGTTCATAAAATCACTGCGAGAAGGCATTGCAGGCACAATCATCACTGGATGAGGTGGCTTGAAGTCTTTAGGTGGAGAGTCCCTCTATGGGAAGGTTTAAACAGAGAAGCACAACAACCAGGGAGGAGATAACATGAAGGAAGAAATACCAGAGAAATGCATATCATGTGGCGTTGCGCTGACCGGTGTGGGTGGAACCAGATTTCCCTGCCCCAGTTGCGGTACCGTGATCGCCAGATGTAATAAATGTAAAAAGCAGAGCAACGTCTATACTTGTAAAGCCTGTGGCTTCACAGGGCCGTAAGCGAGGTAGATAAAAATGGGAGACGCCGCAGTGAGAATGAAGGTCATGCCCGAGAGCGCTGACCTTGATCTGAAGAAGCTGTCTGAGGAGATCAAGAAGGTAATACCGTCCTTTGCCCGGCTGCACGCCATTGAAGAGATGCCCATAGCTTTCGGCTTAAAAGCTCTGATCGTGGTCACTATAATGGACGATAAGGGCGGCAGAAGCCCGGATGAAATAGAGGTGGCGGTCTCCAAGGTCGCTGGTGTGGAGTCGGTTGAGGTGGAAGAGGTAGGACTCATCTAAACCACTCTTTTTATAATCCATTGTTTTGTCTTTTGGATAATGCAGGATTGGGCTTGTAGATCAGTGGTAGATCGCCGCCTTCGCAAGGCGGAGGCCACGGGTTCGAATCCCGTCAAGTCCATAAACATCATTTGGATGCCTGTTTTCCTTTTCCTGCGGCAGCTACTTAAATTGGCAGAGGCAACGATCTCTTTATGGCTAGACCTCCGGCCAGCCCGGCCCAATCCCGGAAAAAGCCTCTGACGCTCCATGATAGAGCAGTCCGCAGCGGCGAAGAGCTGACTGATATGAAACTTCATGCCGCCCAGGAGATCCTGGCCGAGGTATTCGGCATCAGCCTGGGCGAAGCGGAAGATATGATAAAGCAGCGAAGCCGGGAGAGAACTCTCTGGCCGGAGAGGTTTTCGGACGATGATATTGCTCTATAGAAACAGATAGGAATATATCGGGGCAGAAGGCATTATTTTTAAAGATGGTAATTCTGGCAAAGCTGATCAGGACTGTGCTCAAATTTGTTCTGCTCAATAAAACGATAAGGTATGCCCTCATAGCTGCGCTGCTAAGGTTTGGAAGATCCGTCATTCGACCCTCGACCATATCCAGGATCAAATCCTTTGCCTCGGGCCTGGGGCGGGCGGCAGCGGGCAGCGGCAGATCCGGGCTATTATCCCGCCTGCTGCTTGGAGCAGCCGAACTGCTTGTTTTGATGTTTGCCAAGAAAGGCGGCTTCACCAGCGCTGGCTTTCTCTCCTCCGCTCTGGCAGCAGTGCTCCTGTCCATGAGCCGGAAGCAGGAGCATAGTCAGGCTAACGGAGGAAAGGGTGAGAAGGAGCAGGTAATCGACCTTGACGATTACACCATTCTGGAAGACAATCATTGATAAATATGAATCCGATCATCATCTTTTCATGACAGAGAGAGCTGTGGAAATTGTGGCTGAGCTGATGGCCCTCTCCGCGCGCACGGCGCCCAAAGGGCGGGGTCAGGACTCCATAGAGACTGTGATTCTCTCCGGGGACAGGCTGCAGGAGCTGGCTGGGGAGATGAGGAAGATGGGCCAGGAAAGAGGATTGAAATTCTTCTTAAGAGACGCAGCCAATATGGAGAAGAGCGATGCCTGCTTGATCATAGGATGCAAGGGCGAGAGCGTAGGACTGGACTGCGGAGGCTGCGGCCACTGCACCTGCCAGGAGATGCGTGAGGCGCAGATGGATTTTCTGGACCAGCAGCCTGAAAAGCTCTTTCACGGGCCCTGCTGCGCCATCAAGCTGACCGATCTGGGAATAGCCCTGGGGTCGGCAGCCAAGACCGCCAGCCTGCATAATGTGGACAACCGCATCATGTTCTCTGCCGGGGCTGCTGCGCTATCCAAGAAGATGCTGCCGGGCTCTATGGTGGCCTATGCCCTGCCCCTCAAGGCCTCGGGAAAGAGCATCTATTTCGACCGGACAGGATAGGAACAGGAGGTAGATTGATTTGGCCAAGATGAAGATCAGAGGTGGGGACCTGGATCTGGTGGAGTATGAGTTCCAGCCATTTCTCCCCGGCGAGTGCATTCATACCCTTGGATTTGAAGGAGAATACAAGCTTGAGCCCAGCAGCGGAAGCGTCACTGCCACGGCACCGGGACGAATTCACCTAACCGTTCTGGATATGAACCGCTTTGCCCCCAACCGGCCCGGCGGGGGCGGGGTGGGATTTGCTTTGCAGATCTACTGCAGCGCTCGTGTCAGATGCATTCCCTCCGGCCTGAAGATAGACTACTCCCGGGAGCCCATCATCCGCCATTTCGCCATGGTATTCTGCCGGACGGTGGGATATGAGGGCGGTTTTGAGATCGCGGTAAAGGATCACGAGAAGAAGCATGTGGGCCTGGGATCGACAGGATCGGTTCTGCTGGCCCTGGGCCATGCCATGAACACCGCATTGGGCTCGCCATTAAGTTCAGAGCAGATCAGGCTGCTCTTGGGGCACAACTATGTGGAGGAGACCGAGGACGGACGGGTGGTCAATGGCTTTGAAACGGGTGTGGGCCCTGCTGCGGCCTCTTACGGAGGCATGGCCATAACCGGCGATGAGCTCTCACTGGTCTACAGGCACAGCTTTGCGGAGGGTAAGAATGTATTCGTGGCCATACCGCCCACGGTGGTCTCCTCTGCTGGCCGGACGGAGTTCGACCTGCTCATGAACCGGGCCAGAAACCTGGATTATCAGGACCGGGAACTGAAAGCCTATCTCCTGCTCATGGACATGATCCCTGCCCTGGAGAGGTCCGACCTCAAAAAGATCGGGGATATCATCTGGGAGATTGAGTTCCGGGGCTCCAAGAGGGCGGAGGTGGAGCATCACGGCTTTGAGATCTATCGCTACATGAGCCTAATGCGGGAGAGCGGCCTGGAGTTCGTGGGGATGAGTTCGGTTGGCCCCTCAATTGCCATTGTTACCGAGAGGAGCCGAGGTGAGGTGGCGAGCCTGCTGGAGAAGATGGGGCTGGAGATAGCTATAGAGACGAAGGTGGATAATCAGGGGCTTAGGGTGGAATGCGAGTGAGTTCGGCTGCCACAGCCTGACAGCCTCTATCTCTCCTTGTGTCTGGCGGGCGGGATGTCTTATTCTTAATAGTGAGCCGCACTTTAATTTTATTGTAATACCCCGATGCTTGCATCGGGGATAAAGGGCATGCGTATTCAACTTAGGTTTCGATCAGGGTTA
>NOLC01000180.1:0-13479 GCA_002256595.1 Methanosaeta sp. NSP1
CGGCAAGCTGGTGGACTACGAGTATCCTGCCGATCTGGTGCGCCAGTCATTGGCCAAGCTGCCCAAGGTATGACCGCAGAGAAGGTCGCAAAGATAGGATTTCTCATCAATCCCATAGCCGGCATGGGAGGAAGAGTGGGGCTGAAGGGAACGGACGGCCTGGCAGCCAGCCAGGCTCTGGCTAAAGGGGCCGCTCCTCAATCAGAAGAGCGCGCCAGAGTCTGCCTGCGATACCTCCTCCAGAAGACAACAGACCTCCAATTTTTAACTGCCGGCGGGAAGATGGGGGAGAATGCACTTGCTCAATGCGGTCTCACATATGAGGTGATTTACCATCCGCCTCAACAATCCGGACCGGTTGATACCATTTCTGCCTGCCAGGAGCTAAAAAGAAGAAAGGTCGATCTCATTCTCTACGGCACGTGATGTTGCCTCGGTCGGCAGTGAAATTCCTCTCCTGGGCATTCCGGCAGGGGTTAAAATGCATTCCGGGGTATTTGCCATCAGTCCTCAGGCGGCAGCAGAGCTGGCCATCAACTATGTGCGGGGAGATATTAAATTAAGGGAGACGGAGATCGTTGATGTGGACGAGGAACTCTATCGGGCCGGAGAGCTGGCAACCAGGCTTTATGCTGCTGCCCTAACACCCCACCAACCAGCCCTGGTCCAGGAGAGGAAGAGGATCTACCTATCAGGAGACGAAGAGGAATTCAAGGATCAGATCGCCCTGTTTTCAGCCGAGTTCATGAGGGATGGATCCGCCTATATCCTGGGAGCCGGGACCACCACGGCCAAGATTGCAAAGGGATTGGGCCTGGAAAAGACACTTCTGGGTGTGGATGTGATCCAGAACGGCCAGCTCATTTTAAAGGACGCATCAGAGAAGGATCTCCTGGCCCTGCTGGATGAGAAGGCCAGTGTAAAGATCATTGTCAGTCCTATAGGGGCTCAAGGATTCATACTGGGCAGAGGCAGCCAGCAGATCAGCCCTGCCGTATTGCGGCGCGTGGGGGAGGAGAATCTGATCATAGTCTCTACCCCTCATAAACTGGCAGAGATACCACGCCTGCTGGTGGATACGGGAGACGCGGATTTAGATTGCCTTCTGGCCAAAAAGAGATTGGTTGTCACAGGCTATCGCCTGGCGCAGAGAAAAGAGACCGCTGCCGCCTCGCTCTTTTGATGGGCCTCTAATCTGGAATATATCGAGGTGAAAAGATTTATATTATCTAGAGGAGGCATTAGCTGTTATGAATGCTCTGGTGTTGATTGCTTTAATATCTCTTTTGCAGGCACCGCACTTCGATATGCAGGGAACGATAAATAGAGTTTCTTCCCCCAGCAGCATGGTTATCGGCAATGGGACGCTTAATAAGACTGTGGTCCTTGATGGCATAGACGCCTCCGGCCTAAATAATAAGCAATACAACTATCTCATGAGCGATATTCAGGGATACCTAACAGGAAAGAAGGTATTGGTCAATGGCAGCTACATATACTTCGACTTGGTAGGCAGCTATAATGCCCATAGCATCAATGAGATGATCGAGAAGAAGATCTCTGATCTGGAGCAGATGTCATATTTATTCTGTGAAGAATATGATTGCTGACTGAATTCATAGCTATTCCATAGGGCATAATCACTGGGTATAATAATGCCAGGCCTGGATGATATATTTGCCATAAAGAATCCATATTAAAACAAATATCCCAAAAATAATATAAAGGTTGGTGATATACACCAACCATTGCAGAAGACGCATCTTCTTTTCGGGCGTCCCAAACCAGTCTTTTGCCTTTCGCTCAAACCATTTGGGGGCCATCGCTTAAGGTTTACGCAGTAGCCTTAGCCGCGGCTTCGGTTTCCGCTAACTTCTTGGCTTCCTCTGCTGCGGCTTTCCTCTCGGATTTGCCCTTTAGCATCTTCATCTTTACCAGGTTGTCCCTATCCATCTCCTCCAAGGCCATGGAGATGAACTTGATGGTTAGCTTGAGGTCAGGAACCACCTTGAACTCCAGAGCATTGACACGCCTCTTGGTGCTGTCGATATCCTCGAGCAGCCTTATCATGCCTGTCTCTACCTCTGCAGCTAGGATGATCTTATCCAGCAATACCTCGTAGGCATCTGCTGCCTCATCAATGGCTGCACTGGTCCCGATGATGCCGTAGCCTCGCTCGAACATCTTCTTTTGCACGGCATCTGCCGTGATCTTGGGAACCACTACGCCCATGATATTTCTGGATTCAAGCACGATGGTCGGCTCCTTTTGCAGGGAATAGGCTACGCTTCCGATGGCAACTGATCCCTCCGTGGCCGTAGCCATTTGAAGTCTCTGCTCAGCTTTGAGCAGAGCTTCAACCAGCTCTTTCCTGACTGTCTTGGCCTTGTTTAGCACCTCGAAGAACTCAATCATTAAGCCGTCACGCTTCATTTTGAGAAGCGAATGCCCAGTTTGTGCGACCTTCATTCGTCTCTTGAGAGCGATCAGGACCGCCCTGGTCGGTTTTGTTCCAGGAATTATGGGCATGATCTCACTTCTTCGCTGCGCTTGCTGCGTACTTGGGGTGGTATTGCTTGATGTATTTGTCGTCAATCCTGGTGAGCATTGCTTCCGGCAGATCGGCCAGCAGATCCCATCCGATCTGGAGGGTATCGAAGATAGATCTATCTTCATCTCTGCCCTGATTGACGAATCTCTTCTCAAACTTATCTGCGAATTCCAGCACCAACTTGTCGCGCTCTGATAGAGCCTCTTTGCCCACGATGGCTGCCAGGCCGCGCAGATCATTGCCCTCTGCATAGTAAGCATAGAGCTGATCCGATACTGCCCTGTGATCCTCGCGGGTGTGGCCCTTGCCTATACCGGAGTTCATCAGCCGGGACAGCGAGGGACGAATGTCCACGGGCGGATAGATGCCCTTTCTGTGCAGCTCTCGGGAGATGAGGATCTGGCCCTCGGTGATATATCCGGACAGGTCCGGTATGGGATGAGTGATGTCATCTCCGGGCATGGTCAGGATGGGGAACTGGGTGATAGAGCCCTTCTTGCCCCTGATGATGCCTGCTCTCTCATACTGGCAAGCTAAATCGGTGTACATGTATCCGGGATAGCCGCGTCGTCCAGGCACCTCTTCACGAGCTGCTCCCATCTGGCGCAGAGATTCGCAGTAGTTGGTCATGTCCGTGTAGATGATGAGCACGTGCATGTCCAGATCGAAGGCCAGATACTCGGCGGTGGTCAGGCCAAGCCTTGGGGTGAGAATTCTCTCCACAGCAGGATCGTCGGCCAGGTTGAGGAAGACCACGGCTCTCTCCAGAGCACCGGTCCTCTCGAAGTCTTGCAGGAAGTGCTGAGCCTCTTCGTTGGTGATGCCCATGGCGCAGAAGATAACTGCGAAGGACTCGGCTTCGCCCAATGCCTTGGCTTGCCTGGCAATCTGCAGAGCAAGGTCGTTATGGGGCAGACCTGCGCCGGAGAAGATGGGCAGCTTCTGGCCACGCACCAGGGTGTTGGAAGCGGGATTGATGGCCGCTCCGGCGATATCTCTTAATACCTCAGGCACGATCTCCGGGCCGCCGTCTCTGGGCTTTCCGGATCCGGATAAAACGCGTCCCACGATGCCGGGAGACAGTGGCATCTTGATGACGTCTCCGGTGAAACTGACGGCTGAGTCCTTGGACAGACCGCCGGTTCCCTCGAATATCTGAACGACTACGATGTCATCAGAGGAATCCAGTACCTGTCCTCTCTTCAGATCTCCGCCAGTTCTGATCTCGACGAGCTCCATGTAGCCCACCGGCTCGGTCTTCTCCACGAAGATGAGTGGTCCGGAGATTTCAGTAATAGTCTTGTATTCCTTGGTCATTTTGAACCCTCCTCACTTCAGCGCCTTGAACTCGCTGTCCATCTGAGCCAGAACCTTTGCCAGGATGGGCTCATACTCTGCCTCCAGCCTTACCTTGGCCAGAGCATCCTTGGATGGAACAGATGTGATCTGGGCCACGGGTATGCCCTTCTGGACTGCCTCGAAGGCGTAGTCCCTGTACTTCAGGATGGCCTCCAAGAGGTCGAACTGCTTCTTGTAGGGAGAGAAGGTATCCACGGGATGGAATGCGCTCTGTGCCAGCCAGAAGTTGATGATCATCCTTGCCACTTCCAGTGTGACCTGCTGATCCTCAGGCAGGGCATCGGAGCCGACAAGCATCACTATCTCTTCCAGTTCGGCGTTCTCCTGCAGTATGGCCATGGCGCGTCTCTTGTTCTTGTTCCAGTTCGGGCTGACGTTCTCCACGAACCAGGGCTCCAGGTCCAGGTCATACAGGGAGTAGGAATCCAGCCAGTTGATGGACGGGAAATGCCTGCGCTGTGTCAGCTTGGAGTCCAGTGCCCAGAATACCTTGACCATTCTCAGTGTGTTCTGAGTGACGGGCTCGGTGAAGTCTCCGCCGGCCGGGGACACGGCACCTACAATGCTAACTGAACCCTGACCGCCGTTTAAGACCTCGGCACGTCCGGCACGCTCGTAGAAGTCGGCGAGCCTGGCACCCAGGTATGCGGGATAGCCTTCTTCACCAGGCATCTCTTCCAGACGCGAGCCCATCTCTCTCATGGCCTCTGCCCACCTGGAGGTTGAGTCTGCGGTCATCAGGACATCATAGCCCATATCTCGGTAGTACTCTGAGGTGGTCATTCCGGTGTAGACGGAAGCCTCACGGGCCGCCACAGGCATATTGGAGGTATTGGCGTAAACGATGGACCTCTCCATCAGGGGCCTGCCGGTCCTTGGATCTTGCAGCTCGGGGAACTCATGCAGCAGATCGGCCATCTCATTGCCGCGCTCGCCGCATCCCACGTAAACCACAATGTCCACATCTGCCCACTTGGACAGGGTCTGCTGCATAACCGTCTTTCCGGTGCCGAATCCGCCTGGAATGGCTGCCGTTCCGCCCTTGGCCAGGGAGAAGAATCCGTCAATGACCCTCTGTCCTGTTCTCAGGGGAATGGTGGGTGCCAGTTTTTCTGTCACAGGTCGGGCTCGTCTTACCGGCCACTTATGCATCATGGTGAGCTTGGAATCGTCCTCAAAGACGAGAACAGTCTCATCGACAGTGAAGTTCCCGGAGTAGATTTCCTTTACGGTTCCGCCCTTAGTATTGGGTGGTACCATGATCTTATGCTTGATCAATAGCTGCTCTTGAACCTCACCAAAGGCCTGGCCTGGCTTCAGGACATCGCCCTTCTTGGCGGTTGCCTTGAACTCCCACTTCTTCTTGTGATCGATGCCGTCTACGAACAGACCTCTGCTGATGAAGTCTCCGGAGGCCGCTGCCAGCGCTGGTAGTGGCCTTTGGATACCGTCGTAAATCTGGGTCAGAATGCCTGGACCCAACTGGGCCACCAGGGGTGCACCAGTCTCTTTCACGGGCTCTCCGGGCCGCACGCCGCCCGTATCCTCGTATACCTGAATGATATGTTTATTGCCGGAAATGCCGATGACTTCACTCATCAGGCCTTCCTCGCCGACCAGGACCAGGTCGTACATGGAAGCCTTCAGGCCTGTGGCCTGAACCAGTGGTCCGGCGACTCGCTTAATTTTCCCTACTTCCATAAATCAACACCTATTGCCCTTTTAATCTTCTCTCTCATCTCTGTGCTCTGCTCAGTTCCTATAGAAATAACGGTAGGCTTGGTAGATTCGGAGAGCTGCTCTTGAAGCCTCTTGGGCAGCTTCTTATAATCCGATTGCTTCAACACCAGGATTCCCACATTGGAATCAGCCATGACCTCGCCGATCTTGGAGACCATCTGCTCTTCGGTGTCGGCGGCATAAGATTTCTTAACACCTGCCAGATTGAACCCGAGGACGCTCTCGCTACCTCCCACAAAAGCAATCTCCATTTTAAGCCACCACCACTTGCTCCTCTACGAGTTCAGCAGGAAGTCCGGCATCTTTTCCTCTCGCAATCTTCCTGATGTTGGAAACTTCAGTCTCTTTGCTCACCATATATCCGAGCACAGGCAAGATGGATAACGGATGATAGTTTGAGAGAGCCCATGCATACCGGATGAGATACGCTCTTAGCCTGGCCTCGATTCTGCTAACCGCATCGAGATCTACCGTTGCGATATCGGAAATCGAAGACCAGAAGGGGTACCCCTCCAGACTGCGCAAGAACTCCCCGAATGGCTGGCCGGCCATTCGGCTCAGCTCATCATGCAGCTTGCCTCCGGGGATGAGGTTCTCCTGGATAATGGCTGCATCAACACCTGCCTTGTTCATCCTGAAGAGAGTGATCAGATTTTTGATATCGATTTCCCTTCGGACGTATTTGAGCAGCAGGCCTCCGCCCACAGAGAGAGTGCCGCCTACGGATCGCTCCAATCTGAAGTAATAGAGCTTGTCCAGGGCGTTCTCGAGCGATGCCAAATTCTTGCCGTCGTATTGCGCCAGCGCGCTGGCATAGTCGGTTCCATCAAAGGCCGAGATTATCTCGGAAATGGACCCCTTCTTAGCCAGCTCATCGAGGTATTCTGCGGATAACTCACCGGCAGGCACGAGATGTTTTGCTATCTCGGTATCGTTTGCCCCATAGAACTTGCCTCGCAGGAGGGTTTTGATGTTCCATACATCCCAGCGCCGAAGGTACTCCAGGATCAGGAATGAAGGCTCGTCTATGGCGACCTCCTCCAGCTTCCTGAAGGTCTTTGCCAGATTGGCAAAGGTGGCGTGCTCTATAAGCTCCACGCCGGAGTAATCCTTGGATAGCGCGTCGATCTCATCCTTGTACTGGGTTTCTTCTAGGTATCGAGCGATCTCGGAGAGATCCATGCTCATCATCCTGGGATACATTTCCGCCGGAATGAGCTTGGTCTTCATCGCCCTGACTCTGCCCGTGATGTAAGCGTACTTCACCGGTACACCGAACTTCGGCAAACGTAGTACAGGCATCGTCCTCACCCGAATAAGATCCTGGAAACCTCTTTCATGCGGTTATTAAAGACCTCACGCGCAAGAGTTTCATAGCTTAAATCGTAACGCAGAGTTCCATCACTGCTCTCAACCACCGCGCCGCCGATAATATCCAGGTTCCCGCCGTAATTTGAGGCGAGAGAGGTGATGAAGGCCTCATCTCTTTTGTTGGAGAAGACCTTCATCGCCTTGAGATCATAAGGCTGGAGCAGCTTAGTGAGCATGGCCTCATTGTCCTTCTTGGGAAGACTCTCTAGTTTTCCCAGAAGTTTCGTTCTGGCCTGCTCTAAGAGATCCTTGTGAACATTCAGCTCCGCTCTCTTTACCTCGAGATTGGCGCTGGAGATCTCCCTGCGCTCTATTGCCTCAACTGTGTGTCCGACCTCTGATTCCTTCCTGGACTTTATCTCTGCGGCACGTTCCCTAGCTTCATTGAGTATCCTTGCAGCCTCCTGGTCGGTCTCCCCGATTATCTGGGCGACCTGACCCTTAGAGGTATTCAGGATTGACTCAACCACTGCATCTAGTGCCATTTGCCTCTCACCTTGGAAATGGCCAGCTTAAGGTGTCACGATTCCAGCAAAGGGTGTCCAGGCGAACATCAGAATCAACGATACTGCGAGGCCGAAGATGATCAGGGTCTCGGGCAGAAGCATGAGGAACAGACCCTTGCCCAGGAATCCAGGCTCCTCAGCCACGACGCCTACCACAGCGGCGCCAATGCCCTGCTCACCCATACCAGCACCAATGCCTGCTAATCCAGTAGCAAGGCCTGCGCCAACAGCCAACAATCCATACAACGATCCTGCATCTGCTACAACTGCCATTTTCCTCAATCCTCCTTTATATGAATATTACAAATTTCGTTTCGTCTTTCAATACGAACTGACATGTTCATGCTTTCAGGAACCTCCGGACATGTCCGAAGGGACTATACTCCACTCCACCGCCTTTATTGCTGTAGAACTTGGTAAACATCTCCACATAATGCAGCCTGAGCGGATGCATGAAGGGAGAGAGAATTCCCAGCAGCAAGTTGATGAAGTGAACTGAAACCAATACCAAGAGGCCTACGATGATAGCAAGCGTGGTGAACTCAGCGCTATCTTTCGCTCCACCGCTGAGCATAGGCATTATGACATAGAATGCCAACTGGTTAGCGGCATAGGCCAGACCCACCGACGCCAGGCCGATGGCCAGAAGCCTAAGGTATGAGACCAGATTGCTGAGATAGAACGGCACATGCGCCAGACCCATAGGACCTTCCGGACCCATGACCAGCATCACCATGGAGACAAGTATAAAGATGCCGCCCAAGGCTACCATCCACATCTGTCCCATGATCAGACCCAGCAGAGCTATGGTAAGGAATACCTGGAAAAGCAACACAGGCAGCTTCTCGAAATAGGCGTGCTTCTTCTCACCGTAGCCCAAAAACGTCTTGATGCCCAAGATGGAACCGACGCTGCAATGAATGACGCCGATAAAGATACTGGTTCCGATCAACAGCAAAACCGCATTAGTCGCCAGCCGATCTAAGGGGAATATGCCCAATGGCCCCAATCTTCCCAAAGATCCGAAGACACCTTCGCCGAAATAGAGGCCAGCTTCTTTTGCCAGCTCGATTTCATGTTCAGGCAAGTGTCCCATGATCCTGCCCCATAGACCCAGGGGGCCGAAGATCTCGCCGAAGAATATTCCGAATATGGTGGCCCAAACGCTTCCAATCATTACCACGTTGATCAATTGCTGCCAGCCTGGTGTTCTGAATTTCTTCTTAAGAAGCAACAGAACAAGGAATATCATAATGCCATAGCCGACATCTCCCAGGATCATGCCGAACATGATGGGGAAGAATACGAATATCAGCAACGACGGATCGAACTCCTTGTACTCGGGAATGGCGAATAGCTTGGTAATCAACTCATAAGGCTTGACCAAGCTGGGGTTATCCATCTGGGTTGGTACATCTTCGCCTTTCTCCACCAGTTCTTCAGCTTCTTTGTCTGCGATCAACGAAACTTCCAGCTTGCCGCCTGCGGCGCTCTCCAGTTCGCTCTTGAGCCTGCTGAATTGATCTGATGGAATATAACCGTCGATGACAAAGGCATTGTCAGTCTCAGCAAACCTGAGTGGAGCCTCAGTCTTCTGGGTCTGCATGGACAGATACTCGTCTGTCGCAAGCATCAGATCTTCATGCTGTTTCTTTACGTCAGCCAGCTTCTTTAATAGAGGCGCTTTCTCCGCCTCCAATGTCTTTATGCTGCTCTCCTGGGCAGCAATAGCCGAATCCACATTTCCTTCCAGCTTGGGTACGGATGTCTCGGAAAATCCGTGCTCGGAAAGGACGGCGGATACTTCGCTGGCCTTATCTGCAGGCACAAACACTGCTACTTGAGTTGCATTCTTGGCGCTTCCGGTATAGATCTCGTTTACCGGAGACACTCTCGCTACATCGGCATCAATAGGCGTAGCCACTGTGCCCACGAAAGTCGCCAGAGAATCATAACCATGGTAAGATTCCAGGGGCAACGGCAGAACAGCCAATGGAGTCAAGGATCTGATCAGATCCTGCTTGGACTTAACCTCTGCTTCAATGGCGGTGATGCGCTCGTATGTAGCGATGACATCTGCTCCGACATTATTGAGGAGGTTGTCCATCTCCGAAAGGATCTGGCTTTCCGGGAAGGTCTTATCCGGTGCCTTGTTCTTCAGATCGAGATACCTGGTGATGGATCTGAGCTTGATTAGATCCTCGGAGTATTCCTTAGCTTTGCCTATCGGCTTGCCAATTTCAAACTGTGGCTGGTTGCCGTTATAATTGACAATATGAAGCAAGCGCAACTCATGCAGCTTCTCTACTACTGGAGATATTACATCCTTTGACCCGGCGACAACAACACGACTCATCTTTACGGGTCTAAGCATGCAGTAACCCCATAAACTCCTTTAATAAATATTCAACTGCCTTGTCCAGCTTGGCATTGGCGCTGCCGCTCATTGAGCTGACATTTTTCTCTCCGCTGCTAACGATAGTGGCTTTCTTTGCCTTTACATCGCTCTCAGCCTTGGCAACGCTCTTGTCAAAGTAGTCCTGTGCATCAGTCTCGGCGGATTTGACGAGGTTTGCAGCTTCGGTAGTGGCAGCGGCTATCTTTTGCTCTTTTTCCTCCAAAGCCCGCTGGACTGCAGCTTTGGCTTCAGCCTCTGCCGATTTGATTTTCGATAAGATATCGTCTCTAGCCATCTGATCCCTCTACATGTTCCCTCACTACACCTCTTCTGATTTTCAAACAGCGCTACATCACTGTTGGCTCGTGATAAACGCTTCCATCCATCCTCATCTACCAATATAAACTCTTCGGTTTTGATTAGGAGAGGGGAAAAGGGATTATGCTCCCCCTCAATATCCCCAATATTTTAAAGCTGTATCCAGCTCTTTGTGGTCTTTTGCATATTCCTGGAGGGGAATATGCTTTAGCCAGGCTTCGGTGGCCTGGACCAATGCACGAGCCCCGGCTGTGGTCCCATCGGGATGACCGTGCACTCCACCGCCGGCCTGTACTATGCAGTCTATGCCGTAGCCGTCCAGATTTCCATAGACTTTGGAAGGATAAATCCCTCCTGAGGCCACGGGGAAAACCTTCTTGTAGCCGTGCCAGTCCTTCCGCAGAGCATCGCGGGACAGGTCGTTTTCCTGCGTCTCCCCGGCCATCTTGCCCATGTAGCTACCGGTATGCAGGTTCGTTCCGCCGCACATGCGCACCAGCTTGGAAATGAACAGCATGGATATGCCATGCCCCTTGTCTCTGGTAAAGGCCCCGTGCATGGTCCTGTGCACATGCACCGGCACCTTGAGGCTTTTGGAGAGCTGCTCCAGGGCGGAGAATCCAGCTGTCAGGACATCGATCATTACCATATTGGCACCATGATCCACGGCCTGCTCCGCCCGCTCCAATATGATGTCCGCCCCTGCTGTGACATTGAGTGCATAGAAGGCCTTCTTGCCCGTCTCCCTCTCCACCTTGTCCAGAGCGGCCATGACCGCTTCCAGACGGGAAATGAGGGGGCAGAAGCTCTGATCGGTCAGCGTCTCGTCGTCCTTGACCAGGTCCAGCCCGCCACGCACGGCTGCAGCAGCCACCTCCGCCGTCCCGGCCGGATCCAGGCCCACCTTGGGCTTGACTATGGTCCCAATCAGGGGACGGTCAAATACGCCCAGGAATTTTCGCGCGTCCTCTATTCCATATCGAGGCCCATTATGTGCCCGCAGCAGCTTATCCGGGAAGATGACATCCTCCAGCCGGACCTTCTTTAAGGCTCCCAGGCCGAAGAGGTTTCCCGCCACCACCGAGAGGTACTGGGGGATGTTTCCCGGCTCGAATAGCTCCTCAGGAAAGCCGATCTCGACATCGCTGCTCTCTGCGGATATGACCCGGGCGGCCAGGGGATTGTCCTGTCCTCTCACCTCAGTCCAGGTGCCCGTCGACTGCTCGGCAGCAATGGCCTCCGCCGCTTTTTTGATGGAGAGGTCTGTTTCTACGTGGTATTTGGCTACAAGTTCCATATTAACGCTCCTGGTGTCTATTAAAGCCAGATTGGCCCCTCTGCCCTGGGATGACAGAATCTCAGAACAACATTGAGGCTCGATTAGCCGCTTCCGGTCATAGATGGGCATCATGTAGATATAAGAGCTTGTGACGGCGGCATGCTCTGAGACCCCAGCAATTGTCTGCATTGATGAAACCAGAGTAATGGACAGCTGCCAGGATCCGGGGTATCTCATGTGCCACAGGAAGGCTGAGAGAATGGCAGGGTTCATGCACTGGTCTGAGAGAAATTCAAGGTGGCGACAGATAAGGCCCTGGAGGCTGGGGCAACATCTTTATTATCGAAGAAAAACTTGCAGACTGCTAAAAAATATCAGGAGATTCTTATGGGTGAAGGCATAAATGATCACACTCGATACATCGTTGATCTGAGGCGCCACATGTGGATGGATGGCATCGAGGTGGAGTTGCGACGGCTCATCTGGCAGATTGCCGTGGTAGGCAAATACATTTCTGCAAAAATCCACGAATCCAACCGCAAACTGGCGGGCTTTCGGAATGTTTACGGCGAGGATCAGCTGGCTTTAGACCGCGTTTCCGACGAAATATTAAAGAATATGCTCCGCAACTCCGGTTTTGTTCGCGAGTATGCCTCCGAGGAGCTGGAAGATATCGTCACCATCGGACAGGGGCAGGAGAAGTATATTGTGACCGCCGATCCGGTGGACGGCTCTTCCCTTGTCGATACCAATCTGGCCATAGGAACTATCATCGGCATCCACAAGAATTCGATATTTGACAGCGGCAGAAATTCAATGGTAGCTGCTCTTTACATCACTTACGGACCTCTCATCACCATGATCTATTCGGCCGGAAAGGGCGTGCATGAGTTTGTATTGGATCGCGAAGGAGAGTATGTCCTATCCGAGGAAAATATACGGCTCAATGAGAATGGATCGATATTTTCACCCGGCGGTCTGCGCAAGGACTGGACGGACAACCATCGGAGGTTCATAGATAAGCTGGAGGCAGACGGCTATAAGCTGCGCTACAGCGGTGGTTTTGTTCCCGATATCAACCAGTTGATCATCAAGCGGGGAGGACTATTCACCTATCCCGCACTCAAGAAATCGCCTCAGGGCAAGCTGCGATTGCTGTTTGAACTTCAGCCCATGGCCTTCATCGTGGAGCAGGCCGGAGGCAGGGCTACGGACGGGAAAAATGATATTCTCTCCCTGGAAGTGACATCGGTTAATCAACGGTCACCCATCTACATCGGTTCGGCGTCGGAAGTGGCAATGGCGGAGGAATTCCTGTCGCAATAAATACATTGGAAGGGGCAGCAATGATTTACGAGAATAAAGATCAGCTAAAAAAAGGATGCCAATCCATAATCGCCTATGACGGCAGTGTTCGCGTCTTGGATGCAGCCCGCTTTAAAAGCGAGTTGATCGATGATTTAGTCTATACCGTCGTTTTCAGTCCGGACTCTGCCACCCGGGAAGCAGCGGCTTTTCTGATTCGCCGGGGAGCTGCTGCTCTGGGCATCATGTCTGCGTCGATACAGTCTCTGTACCAGGCCATGGGCCGCAAAGAAATCGGCGGGTTTACCGTTCCGGCGATCAATATCCGAGGCATTACCTATCATGTGGCGCAGGCGGTATTCCGTGCCGCAATAAAAATCGCCCGTTCGGAAATAGGCTATACCAGGCAAAGGCCGCTGGAATACACCTGTGCCGTGATGGCGGCGGCTATTAAATCCGGCTGGAGTGGCCCGGTATTTCTGCAGGGCGACCATTTCCAGATAAATGCCAAGAAGTTCGCCGCGGATGGGGAAAAGGAGACGCAGGCGGTAAAGGATTTAATCCGGGAAGCTATCCAGGCCGGCTTTTACAATATCGACATCGATACCTCTACACTGGTTGATCT
This sequence comes from Methanosaeta sp. NSP1, assembly GCA_002256595.1. Lineage (GTDB taxonomy): Archaea > Halobacteriota > Methanosarcinia > Methanotrichales > Methanotrichaceae > Methanothrix. The sequence continues at coordinate 13,453 of NOLC01000180.1, forward strand.
CTCGCAGCCCACCGTAAAAGATCAGCA
>NOLC01000180.1:13535-15021 GCA_002256595.1 Methanosaeta sp. NSP1
GGCATAAGCAAGATCAGCGTCCAGACCGGGACGACGCATGGCGGCGTGCCGCTGGCCGACGGCACAGTGGCCAAAGTCAAAATTGATTTTGATGTGCTGCAGAAACTGTCGGAAACAGCCCGTGTCCAATACGGTTTGTCCGGCGCCGTTCAGCATGGCGCTTCAACGCTTCCCGATGAGGCTTTTGACCGCTTTCCCGCCACCGGAACGGCAGAGATTCATCTGGCTACAGGCTTTCAGAACATGATCTATGACAGCAAGGATTTTCCGGCGCAGTTGAGGGCAAAAATTTATGATCTTCTGTTAGCCGAAATGAAAAGCGAATGGAAAGAAAAGGACACCGAGGAGCAGTTCATCTACAAGACCCGCAAGAAGGCCTTCGGACCTTTCAAGCTGGAGCTGTGGAGCCTGCCGGCAGATGTCCGCGATGAAATCTGCGCCGAGCTGGAGAGAAAATTCGCCTTTTTATTTGACAAGCTCAAAGTCAACGGCACCAGGCCTCTCCTGGATCAATTCATCAAACCGGTTGATGTGCCTATGAAAATGCCCCAGGCGCTGGAAGGCTGAGGCAATTACATAGTGAGGAGAGGATGAACGCGGCTGAGTTTAAAAACATGAATGTTCTTCAGAATTCTCAGCCTCTTCCTTTATGAAATTCAAGGAACCTGTTTCCGGTAATAGGTCAATTTAATTCTTGTTTCAGCCTGCGAGATCAGCTATCCTGAGACTTGATGAAATCAAATGCATGACGCTCTGGTCTTCTATTGCCTCTGAAGAAATATATGTAATATGTAAATATCGAAAAGGAGATTGCCAAATCTAAACATTAGGGACTCTACAAGAGATGATCAAGACCGCAAAAGCCATAATATATTGCATCGGTTAAAGATAATAATGATAAATAAGCAATAACCACTAAAGTGCATCGGATGGGATGGAGATGACAGAGATAACTATCAGCCTCATAAAAGCCGATGTGGGCGGCTTTCCCGGCCACTCGGCTGTGCATCCTGCATTGATCGAGACGGCAGAGAAGAAGCTGGAAGAGGCCAAGAAGTCAGGCGCTCTGATCGACTTCAGAGTGCTCTCCTGCGGCGACGACCTGGAACTGCTCATGAGCCACAATAAGGGTTGCGACAGCGGAGAGGTTCATGCTCTGGCCTGGGAGACCTTCGAGGAGGCCACTGAGGTGGCCAAGAAGCTCAGGCTCTACGGTGCGGGCCAGGACCTTTTAGCGGACGCCTTCTGCGGCAACATTCGCGGCATGGGACCGGGCGTGGCGGAGATGGCCTTCAATCTGCCCATATTCAAGATTTTTGCCGATCCCTTCAACACAGCAGGCCTGGTAATCGACCCCTCCTTTCATCACGGCTTCACCTTCGAGGTCTGGGATATCCAGGAGCATAAGAAGGTATTCATGGACTGCCCGGCGGAGATGTATGACCTGCTGGCGCTCATTGGAGCCAAAAGCCGCTATGTGATCAAG
>NOLC01000169.1 GCA_002256595.1 Methanosaeta sp. NSP1
GGTTTTTCAGCGTGCTTGGTTGTTGAGCACAGGCCATGCCACATAGCAGCAAGGAAAGCAATAATATTGCACTTATCTTCATTTGATTCCTCCCTGAATTAGATTAGATTGAGCTTCTACTAAAAAGGTTTTGGGCTGAAGGTGCCTGCCATTCATCCCCCCATACTCCTCTGTCCATATCCTGATCACATCCGTCAGAGCATGTAGCCCGTAGGCCAGGGCGTCGATCTGCCTGTCTTTGGCAGCGATCTGTCTCTATCGAGCCGTCTGCTCCTCCGGCGTACGGGCCTCCATGCTCCTTTTTTTGCCCCCAATTGCTATCGTGAGCGGTTGAAGAAGTGATCGAGCAGGAGAAATAGAATAACTATGCTGCCGAGGACGATCAGAATCATCTCCGTCCATGAGCTACTGATAAACACAACAAATCGCAGACGAGATAGAACAAACCACAGCACGGCTACTGCAGCGATCACCAGCAATAAGATAGAAATGCGATCTTTAACGCTTGCCATCTGCCATCACCGCCGGAATATTCATCCTCTCTTCTCTGTAGCTCCTATTTGCCGCTATTTAACAATAGCTTCACGCGGGGGATACAAAAACATTATCTTTAATTATTATTAAGTGCTTAACAGACATTAGGTGATATAATGGCTCGTTTTGTGCTCTATGGCATAACCTGTCAGGATAATCAGGAAAGTGAAGATGAAGTATATTTGCAGATCAGAGTGGATGATAACCGTAACTGGCAAGAGGTATGGGCCTCAGATATGAATACTGGTGACGCAAAGTCATTGATTTGGCATTCAGACTATACAGATCGGATTCGGATAAAGCTTATGGAGTCCGATGGAATGGCAAGAGCAGCAGGCTCCACAGCCCCCGGTGATGACGAGTTAGGCTATTTCGAGCTTACCGTACCGCGCAACGATACAGGAATGATGGAGCAGGTTCTGACTGCCAATGTCGGGGGCCTCTCGTCGACATATAAAATCTCCTACGAAATAGTGAATACACCAGGTGTTGCAGCCGTGAGCGATTGGATCGTTTTTACCCGCTTAAAGTGCAATGATGCAAAAGGGATCACAGACAAGGTATATCTTACATTCAATAACCATCCGTTCTGGGGTCCTTTGAAGATGAAAACTGATGGCGAGAGAACAATCAATAGGACTGTCTATGTATCTGGGCAGTGCAAGCTCCAGCTCTGGGAGGAGGACTCAACAGGAAATAACGATGATCTGGGATCGGCAACGATAACAGCTCAATCATATGGTGCTGCAAATTCTGATGGGGAATACAACATACAGTTCCGTTGGAGGGCTTCCAGCACAAGAGACTCAAGATATACCTTGTACTTCAGGCAGGCCGAACCCCAAGTTGTACATTGATTGCCAGTCGATGCCGACAAACGTAGTATCGATCAGACTGACAGAGAATGTGAGATCGCCTGGTCTTGTGCCTGCATAGCTCCGCAATCGTTGAAAAAAAGCAGGTAGGCAATCATTTCCGGTCCAAGACCCTTATGAGGTGATAGCCGAACTGGGTTTTCACCGGCCCCAGAATCTTCCCCTTCTCGCCATCGAAAGCGGCCTTCTCGAACTCCGGGACCATGCTGCCCTTGCCGAACCAGCCCAGATCTCCCCCGCTTTTTCCAGAGGGACACTGGGAGTACTTCCTGGCCATCTCGGCAAAGCTCTGCCCTCCTTCGGCCAGCTTCTCTTTGACTTCTATTGCCTTCTTCTCAGTCTTGCAGAGGATATGGGCGGCGTGAACTTCCTTTACCATGATCCATGAGCAAGGTACTGGTGAGATAAAAGGCTAATCGATGATCTCCGCCACCCTTCCCACCTGGCCGTCCTCCAGCCGGACCTTGATGCCATGGGGATGGAAGGAGGAATTGGTGAGAAGCTGCTTGACCACGCCCCGCGTCCTCTTGCCAGTTCTCTGGTCCTTTTTGAGCACTACATCCACAGTGATTCCGGGGCGGATGTCCTTTCTATGCTGGCCGCTCTTCGCTGCTGACATACAAACTCCAAATACGGATGAATGAATCCTCAGGCCTTAAGATAGCTTTTGCCCTTGGCTGCCAAACCCATTAAAGCGGCATGCCCCACATGGGATACCACCGGCTCTCATCCTTCTCCAAAGGCATCTCCTTTTGCAGCAGGGCTTTAAGGCGGAACTCCCGCGAGGTGTCCCGCTGGCGGCCGCTTTGGGGCACAAAAGGATAGTATGTTCCCTGCTTGAAATTATAGATCCAGTAAATTACAGCCTCACCTTTGAAGCGATATACCGCAGCCAGTATCTGTATTCCAAAGCCCTGCTCGGTCAAAATCTGGGATACCATCTGGACTGCATTCACCAGATCATCAAGGTCCGGATCGGAGAGAACCACCCAGAGGTAATTGTATTCATCCTTCTGGAGCTTGTACTCTGTGCCGGTCTCCTTCATGCTCATGCCGAGCAGCTCCTCAATCTCCCGCCGGACTGCCTCATAACGAGAGGACTCCATGGGCTTGATGCAGACTCCTGCCGCCCCATCCGGCCTATAGCCCAGGCTGGCCTCCAGGGTGATCGCGGCTGTGGATATGGCGAAGAGCTTATCCGTCTTGGCCTCGGGCAGCTTGGTCTTTCCCAGAAGGGAGTCCAGAAAGCCCATCCTAAGCCTCCAGCTCCATCTCTATCCGCTGCAAGGCATCGATTCTGGCCTCCAGGGTGGGATGGGTGGAGAAGAGCTTGCTTAAGGAAGAACCTGACAGCGCCGGAGTTATGAACAGGGCGCTCACCGGTCCCTCCACCCGGCGCAGGTCCTCCGTAGGGACTCTGGATCCGCTGATCTTGGTCAAAGCGGATATGAGGTTGGAGGGCTGTCCGGTGATGATGGCAGCGCCCCGGTCGGCGGCAAACTCCCTATACCGGGAGAGGGTGCGAATGAGGATGAAGCTCACTATCCAGACCACCAGAGAGACTACCAGCAGCAAGGCTGCGTTGCTGCCCGAATCGCGATCCCTGTCGCCGCCACCCATGAAAGGCAGCCACTGCACCATCAACTGGGCCAGGGAGGAGAGGAATGTGGCAATGGTCATGACCATCATATCCCGGTTTTTGACATGGGTGAGCTCATGGGCTAAAACCGCCTCTACCTCGCTCTCATTGAGCCTGCTCAACAGTCCGGTGGTTACAGCTACCACTGCGTTCTTCTGATTTCTGCCTGTGGCAAAGGCATTAGGCATGCTTGTCCTGACCACTGCAATCTTGGGCATGGGCAGATCGGCATTCTGGCAGAGCCTCCTGACCATATCATGAATCCTGGGTTCCTCGCTCTCTGAGACCAGCTTTGCCCCCATGCTGGAGAGGATCATCTTGTCGGAGAAGAAATACTGCAGGAACATGAAGCCGCCCATGAATAGGATAACGACAATCTGACTGACTCCCATGGATAGCAAAACGGCCAGGAAAGCCAGATAAACTGCAGCCAGCAAGAACATGGTCAGCATCATTCTGGCTTCCAGCCCCCGATCAGACTTCCATATTTTCATATGCTTTTTTCACCTTGTAATATCCTTTTTCGACTTGTTGGATCTTTTCTCAGCAATGTCCATTCTGCCATTTCCATATTCAATGCACTCATTAGCTTTGCTTTTATATAAAGCCGTTCTCTTCCTTTTTGTATTCAATAAATAAAGATATTAATTATTTTCAAATAATTGTGTATGTTTTCAAAGCAGCTTTATATGCTTCAAGCCTCCAGGTGTTTCTTCTATATAGTTGGAGATGATAAAAGCATAGCTGAATCAAAAGGCATTTCCAGGTAAAGAAATGAAAGGCGGATTATCATGGCACAAGCAAAGAATGGCGACACGGTAAAGGTTCATTATAGCGGCAAGCTGGATACCGGCATTCTCTTTGATACCTCAGAAGGATCCGATCCTCTGGAGTTCAATGTCGGCTCAGGCACTCTTATAGCCGGATTTGAAGATGCGATAGTAGGAATGGCTCCCGGCGAGTCCAAGACGGTGCAGATACCTCCGGAGAAGGCTTATGGCCGGTACAGAGAGGACCGGGTCTTCAAGATAGACCGAAAGGATCTCCCGGAGGATATAGTCCCTGCCGAGGGGATGACCCTGGAGGTCTGCGCCTCCAATGGAGTCAATGTCCCGGTCCAGATAACCGAGATCGAAGGAGACACTATAACCCTGGATGCCAACCATCCTCTATCCGAGCAGACTCTCACATTTGAGATTAAACTGCTGGAGATCGTGGAAAGTGGGCAGGCCGAAGGCAAGTAATTGGGCATGGACCCTGTCTCTCGCGAAGAGGCAGGGCCGGATTTAAAACGGCAAAGCTCTTTCTTTTCCTATTAGGCAGAAAAACAAATTATGAAGCAGGATTTCCCACCTGTGCCGTGGCGGCGGATTATGGCGGCTGCAGCAATGAGCCATGTACCATATGTTCTTATATTCGTTCAGGGATAACAAAACATCAGAGGAGATGGGTTTGATGGAACGCAAATTAGATATATCATCGATGAAGAAAATGAATGGGCATAATGTACACTGCCGTTCGGAGGGGACGGCAGTAATTATAATTTAAGGTGGGAAAAGATTTTGTCTAATCGTGCTGCGGTATTCATAGATGGTGCTTATTTAACCAAGATTCTTGATGTCGATTTTGGCAAACCCAAGATCGATCTGGCCCGATTTTCAGACATCCTTTGCAGCGATTACGAGCGGCTGCGGACCTACTACTACAACTGCATGCCCTACCAGAGCTGCCCCCCCACTGAGGAGGAGAGGCGCAGGTTTGCCTCCATGGACAAGTTCGTCTACACCCTCCGAAAGCTGCCCCGCTTTGAGGTGAAGCTGGGCCGACTGGGCTGTGTGGGCGGAGAGTTCATTCAAAAAAGGGTGGACATCGCCCTGGCTGCGGACCTGGTGCGCCTGAGCTGCGGCAGGATGATACAAAAAGCGGTTATTGTCACCGGGGACAGCGACTTCCTGCCGGCCATCGAGGCGGCCAAGGAGGCAGGGGTTTTAGTGACGCTGTACTACTCCCAGAGTTCCATCCATGATGAGTTGCTCTCGGCAGTGGATGAGAGCGCTGTAATGGACCAGGAGCTGATCAGCCAGGTGACCAGATAAAAATCGAAAATTCCTTTTAGACTTTTTGGCGCTTTGGGATGGGATACCAGGATAAGATGCGGGATAAAGGCCCTGCCTTAAGGGCTTCCCGCCATCCCGAAACATATTTTTATTTCTTTGCTTTCTGGTCCTTGGAGTAGACATCGCGCAGGTCCACCACTTTCCGGGACTTGCCAGCGGTGCGGGGGATGGAGCCTTTCTCCACCAGCTCGATCTTGCTTCTCACATTGAGGACGCTCTTGAGCTTCTCCTCGGTCTTCTTCTGGATCCTGGCCAGGTCTGAAAGCTCCCCGGTGAAGGCTTCATCCTTCAGCTCCACCTGGATGCTGATCTCATCCAGGCCGTGCTTCTTTCTGTCCACTATCACCTGGAAGTAGCTCCCTATCTCGGGGATGCTGACCAGGACATCCTCGATTTGGCTGGGGAAGACGTTGATGCCCCGCACGATGAGCATATCGTCGGCCCTGCCCAGGAAACGGTGCAGCTTTCGGCTGGTGCGCCCGCAGGGGCATTTCTCCTCCATAATGTAGGTCACATCCCCGGTGTGATATCTGATGAGGGGCATGGCCTCCTTGGTCAGGGAGGTTATGACCAGCTCGCCCGGCTCGCCCGGTGCGCAGGCCTGCTCGTTCTGGTCCAGAATCTCGATCAAGAAGTGGTCCTCCCAGATATGCAGGCCACTTTGTTCCTGGCACTCAAATGCCACTCCAGGACCCATCATCTCCGAGAGGCCGTAGGAATCGTAGGCCTTGATATGCAGGGCCTCCTCAAGCTCCCGTCTTGACTCATCAGACCAGGGCTCGGCTCCAAAGCAGCCGATGCGCAGCTTGAGCTTGTCCACCACGCCTCTGTCCTTGGCCGTCTCCGCCAGATAGAGGGCATAGGATGGGGTGCAGTGCAGTACGGTCACCCCAAAGTCCATCATGATCTCCAGTTGCCTCTCGGTATTGCCCACTCCGGATGGCACAGCCATGGCGCCCATGCGTTCGATGCCGTAATGCACCCCCAGGCCCCCGGTGAAAAAGCCGTAGTTCACCGCATTCTGGAAGATGTCCTCCTTCCCCACGCCGACCATGACGAAGTCGCGGGCCATGAGGTCAGACCAGGTCTCGATATCTTTGGCGGTGTAGCCGACCACAGTGGGCTTGCCTGTGGTGCCGGATGAGGCATGGACTCTCACCACGTCCTCACGTGGGACAGCGAAGAGGCCAAAGGGATAATTGTCTCGCAGGTCCTGCTTTCTGGTAGTGGGCAGCCGGGATATGTCCGCCAGGCTCCTAATGTCCTGAGGTGTGATGCCCGCCTCCTGGAATTTCTTGTGATAAAAGGGAACGTTTTGGTAAACCTTCTCTGCCACGCTCTTGAGGCGCCGAAGCTGCAGCTCCTCCAGCTCTTCTCTTGCCATTATCTCATACTTTGGTTGCCAGTAGTTCATTTTCATACCCTGATCGAATTTGATTATTCTCTATGCCATGCTCTGCCATGAGAGAAAACATCAGGGTATATCAAATCTTCCCGCGAAGATTTCTCTTGGGCATCCAAGACATTCATAGCTGCTATCCAGCTTCAATAATAGTGAAGAGGATATTTAAATATTGTACAACACAGTTTCCACCTGCTGTCCTTTATAGTAATTGAGCATCAGCTCCTGATCCAGGTTGACATCATTGCTCGCCAAAACGAACCGCCCGAATCTTCTGCGCTCTTCGACCAGTGCGCCTTCATCGGTCTCGATTTTTCCTTCAATTCTGAAATAATGATTCAACGGCTCATCCCAGGGACCATCGTAAATCAGATCAGTCTCGTCCATTTGTGCCATCCATCCCACCAATGCCTGAATTCGTATGCAGAGGTACTTGAATGCAGGGGACATTCGGACGAATAGAAAATTATCTCTAAAAAGCAGAGCAACCAAATAGAAATCGACATACTCGGTGAGAAAAACGTGCGGCTGCCGGGATTCGAACCCGGGTTACGGGCTTGGGAAGCCCATGTCATAACCGCTGGACTACAGCCGCCCCATGAGCCTGATCTCAGGTGCTTGCTCTGCCACTTTCCGCTCCCCATATTTAAATGTTTTAGCTTAGCGGGCCGAGTGCGCAAATTAAAGGAGGTTAATATAGTAGTATCCGGGAGGATTTTTATTAATTTTTATGAATTTAGCCGGCTTAAATACTGTATATAAATCAAGCCGAAAACAGGGGATTATCAGGAATCCTCTTTAGGCTATACTATTTAGGCCATAAACCAATAGAAAAGAATGAGGCGATCAGATGTAGACCGCCGTGCCAGGCTCAACATTGATTATCTTGGTGCCTCCCCTTTCAAAGAACATGGTTTTAGGATAGTTGAATTGTCCATCGTAAACCCTGATCTCATGGTTCTGGTTTCCAGCTACATTGAAGCTGTACCTTCCATCCAGCGCATCTCCGCCCGTCCCCTCAGTTCCTATGTATATACCGTCCAGGAACACCTGATAGCCTCGCATGTTCTGGGAGGCTATTGTTGCTGTGGAATCGCCTCCGGTTGGAGCAGCCGGTTGATTTGCGGCTGAAATAGGTGCAGAAAACTGAACCAGAGGATATGGGAATGTTGATATGGGATAGGCTCTGAATGAAGATCTGGTTTGAGCATACTGCATAGTCTCAGACCAGTTCTTCTGGAATGGCTCCCATGTCATCTTTCCGAGCGAATTCAACCTGAAGTCGGAATAGTAGGGTAGAGTGCTGTAATAAGGAAATACGCCATAAGGACCCGGATAAAAGCCCTTGGATTGGTATGTCTGGCCCACTATGGGCTTTGAGTAGAAAATCGGATCAGTGAAATATTTGCCTATATCTCCCGTATAGGGTCCTACATATCCGCCATCCAGCCAGTCCGCTCCGCAGGCGATGCCGATCATCAGGCACAGGACGATCGCAGGTAGGCAGATGATAGCTTTTCGCAATGTCATAATACCACAAAAAGCTATTGGCATTGATAGGATATAACATTTGGCAGGGCTGGATGGAATTGGATGCGGGCCACGGAGACATCCTTCCGAAGAGAACTTAAGCCATAAAGTCATAATATTAAAAGATTGAAATGAGATCCATATTAATGCTGTTCTTTGTATTATCCAGCCTCTTCTCCATGGCAGAGGCGCAGGGCAATCCCCACTACATGACCACAGATCCGGCTATAAGCGAAATGCTCACATCCATCAGTATGCCCAGGCATATGGGAAACGTCTCATTTACCGGCGCGAGTTCCGATCCGGCCATCAGAGAGATGCTGATCTCCATGGATATGCCGCGGTACGCAGGAAATGTCCCTGCAGAGACCATATCTGGAAGCTGGCAGCTTGATCTCTCGGAGGGAAGTTATATCGAGCTGGCGCTTCTGCAATCAGGCTCAGCAATCTTCGGCAAAGGGACAATAACGAACCAGACGCGTTCCCAAGAGGCTTTCGCCAGCGGATCGGTCTCTGGAAGCAGCTTGAATCTGGAGGTTGTGCCCGAGAGCGCCACTGAGCTTTATGCCATCTCAGTTGACATCAGCAGCCTGCCATATGAAGGAACGTATGTTGTATTTCAGGCAGACTCCGGCCAGCAAAGCGGGACCATAACGGCAAGCAAGAATGCAAGCATATGATTCGGTATTTTTAGAAGAAGAAGATGGCACTTATTCCCTGAAGGGATGAAGGAGCCAGCCGCAAAAGGAGTAGCTCGAAGGGGAAGGCTGTCTCCCGCCAGAGGATAGTGGTAGCAGTTGAAATAGGTCATCCATGCGGAGGGAAAGTATTCCTATTGGACTCATGCAGCCGCAAATATTGCGCGAGAGATGGCCATAAGATATCAGGATCCTGATGGCTGTATAATTATCAGGAACATTCTATTATCCGCCGCGGTTTCCTCCCAGGACCGCTTATAGACCGCGGATACTATAGTTTGGCCCACCCGGATAGGCGTGAAACTGAAGATCTGCCGCCCTCCTGAGCCCATAAGCGCAGGCCGCACTGTATTGATCGTGCCATGGATTTCGGCCCCGCCACTCAAAAATTTGTTATCGAAATCCACCGTCCAGATATATCCCGTGGTTGGATTTGATTCCAGGCTGATGTTGAATGGTTGGCCCAGTTCAGCCCGGATTAATTCATCGGCCTCAAGCCGCTTTCCATCCACGATATAGCTCTCGTCAGTCTTGTAAATGATGTCATGGAGAGCCGATGCCTGATTGCAGGTCAGGCTTTTATTGTTGCTTATGCTGACTGCTTCGATGGTGTCATGGGGCTGGGCCAGATTGATTGCCTCATCAATGCCATCTTCAGGGCAGCCGTTGGCCATATTGGCCTGAGATATTCCTATGCATAAGGCCAGTAGGGTCAGTATCACCTCCAAGGGGAGCTCTTTTCCAGGATCAGCCATCTCATCAACCTTTAAATGATAAAGGACGCTGAAACCTCAAAAACTTTGTGTTAGAAACAGTCTGATACACTCCTTCAATCGATGCCCTTAATCCGAGCATATATGATATCTTGAATATATAAATTAGAGATATATTTTAAAAAGACCAAGATTATTAAGCCTTAAACTGTATATAAATATTTACCTTTTTAATTAAATCAGGTGGTGAATATGGACATAGAAAGCAATCATGAATCCCGATTCGCAC
>NOLC01000216.1 GCA_002256595.1 Methanosaeta sp. NSP1
AGATCTCCTCCAGATGGGAGGGCACAGAGAATGCCGGGCTGGCTGATACCACACCGAAAACCCGCGATATGATCTCGCTAGCCCGGGGGTCGGAGGTGAAGACGAAGATCCTTCCCTCGCCCCTCTCGGCTTTGTACTCCACCCCGGCTTTTTGCAGGTAAAAGGCTATGTTGCCAGCTAAAATTCGTTCCCAGCTATTCCTGGTCCAGCTATCTTTTAAAGTGATCTCCCCGTAGCGAACTAACACTACATCCTGGGAGATCATGTCCTGATTTGAGTGGCCTTGATGGATCTCTTGATCTTCTTAACTCTTGAGCCTGCTGCTGTATATCTCTGCATCGGACCGGGCTTTTTATGGGTGGTCTCGGCCTTGGTGACCTGCCTGACCTGGCCCTTTCTGCCCCTGATCTTGACCCATTCTATGCTTCCTGTCTTTCCCATGAACTGTTCCCTGGAAAGCAGGATTTAAAAAGGTTGTGATTAGCGAAAAGCAAAAAGCTTTTAAGCAGCATATGCCAGTAAGGGCTACTGCCTTATTGGGACAGTGGGGTAGCCTGGTCTATCCTCGAGGGTTTGGGACTCTTGGACCGCGGTTCGAATCCGCGCTGTCCCATCAACTTTTCCTCTTAAACAATTACAGTTTCCTTGCAGCAGCGGCAGGCCTGCTGCAATGCTCTGGTATCCTTCCCGGGAAAGTGATCTATGAGACAGAGCCCGGCCGGCCTGGCCCTGGAGAACAGCCGGCAGAGATCGCCGTGATAGACCTCGATCTGGCAGGCTCCCCTGGCCCGGGCTAGCAGCACCGGATCGCTGCCTACCATTCCCTGCGGCGACTCGATGAGCTCTATCTCCTCTATTCCCAGTAGTCCCCGGTTGACCTCCAGGTTTACAAGCAGATCCTCTACCGCCGGCAGCCAGGCATCGTTGAAGACCACACGCTGCGCCCCGGCCAGAACGCACATCAGACCTAACGTCCCCGGGCCGCATAGTCCGTCGGCCACATCGCGAAGCTTTCCCTGAAAATACAGCTCCTCTAAAATCCTCATCTTGGGAGCGTTGTCCCTGGGGAACTCAATATGGATCAGTGACTGCCTTTTGCATACCACCAGCTCTCCCATGAGGCTGGAGACGACATCGGCCCTCAGATCGCAGCCGGCTAAGAGCAGGTTCTTCAGGGGCTTTCTTTTGGGGTCGACGACCCCGGGAACGCCGCAGCTCTGAATCACTCCCTTGATCTCCGGAATATCCCGGACCATGGCCTCGGCTGCTTCTGCGCTGTACCTCTCCCCCACCAGGATCAGACTGCCCCGGCTCAGGCGAGGGGAATAGGCCAGAGGATAACCAACGTCTATCAGCGGCGATCCCACGCTGCGCAGTCCGTCGTCTTTGTCGCGCAGGCCGAAGCTCTGCAAAAGGCGCAGGGCATCGAGCATAACCGCATCAAGGGCGGCCCGGCCGCAGGAAGGGCATCGCTCCACTTTTGGCGGCAAAAGCCTTCCTGATATGCTTTTGCTCAAATTTGGCTCCGGCGGGCAGCGCGAGCAGGAGAGATACCTGGTTTCCACATCCCCCAAAACCTCCTCCGCTGCCCTTATGCAATTCCCTTTACACACCGGGCAGATCATATAAAGCCACTCTCCATAGATCCTCCAGCCATAAGCTCGGAAATCTTCTCTCTCTTGCTTTAGAAAGGTTTGTAAATGAGAAACTCATTAAGGCGGCGAAGGTGGTTTTGGACATGGCACAAAGAGGCATTAGGGAGTACGATGCTAAACGATTATTAGCCCGAATCCTCCCCGAGTACCTCAAGGATTTCTCCTATCGGGGCGAACTGGCTCTGGTGGGACCTGAGACTGATCTGGAGGAGCTGGAGGCGAGAGAGCCCTGGCTGAAGACCTCCCGGCTGGTGGTCAAACCGGATCAGCTCTTTGGAAAGAGGGGCAAGCATGGCCTGGTTGTCCTGGATGCAACCTGGCCCGAGGCGGAGAAGTACCTGCGGGAGAATATGGGTGCAGAGGTCACCGTGGGCGGCATTGCCGGCAGGCTGACACATTTCCTGATTGAGCCATTCATCCCTCATGAGGAGGAGTTCTACGCGGCCATCAGCTCGGATGGCGATGGCGATAATATTTTCTTTTCCCTCCAGGGCGGAGTCTATGTGGAGGAGAACTGGGATAAGGTGATCCGCTGGCATGTGGATGTGCTGAAGGGAATCGATGACCTGGATATCAAGTCCGGCCTGCCGGAGAGCCTGGGGGAGAAGGGACCGGCAATTGAGGGGTTCCTGCGGGCTCTATGGCGCTTTTATTCCCAGACCGGCTTTGCCTACCTGGAGATCAATCCCTTCACCTTCCATAGAGGCTCCATTGTGCCCCTGGATATGGTGGCCAAACTGGATGATGCTGAGGAGTACTGGCAGAAAAAGAGATGGGCTGACCTGGCATTTCCCGAGCCCTTCGGAAGGAGCCTCTCCAAGGAGGAATTGTTCATCAAGGACATAGATTCCAAGACAGGGGCCTCTTTAAAGCTGACCATTTTGAATCCGGAGGGAAGAGTCTGGACCATGGTCGCCGGCGGCGGAGCCAGCGTGATATATGCCGATACTATCTGCGATTTGAGCTTTGCCAGAGAGATGGCCAATTACGGCGAGTACAGTGGCGATCCTAACACCGAGGAGACCTATTACTACACCAGAACCATCCTGGATCTGATGACCAGGAAGAAGGACTCCCGGGGAAAGGTCCTGCTCATCGGGGGCGCCATTGCCAACTTCACCGATGTGGCCAAGACCTTCAAGGGCGTGGTCATGGCCCTGGAGGAGTACCGGGAGAAGCTTCAGGAGGCAGGGGTCAAGATATATGTCCGCAGGGGCGGTCCCAACTATGAGCAGGGCCTCAAGCTCATGAGAAGCCTGGGCGATAGGCTGGGAGTTCCCATTGAGGTCTACGGACCTGAGACCCATATGACCAGAATAGTTCCCCTGGCTCTGGGAGGTGGCTTGACATGAGCCGCGCCTTGAAAGAAAATTATGTTCTATTCGACAGGAACACCAAAGCCTTCGTCTACGGCTATCAGACCAATGCCATCCAGCGCATGCTGGACTTCGACTACATCTGCCACCGCGACTACCCCAGCATAGCCGCCATCATCAATCCCAGCCGGGCCGGCATTCACAAGGCCTTCTGGGGAAGCAAGGAGATCATCCTGCCCATGTACCGGAGCATCTCTATGGCGGCCAGGGCCTATCCCGAGGCGGATGTAATGGTCAACTTCGCCAGCCACCGCTCAGCCTTCGATACCAGCATGGAGGCACTGGCCGAGGAGAGCATCAGGGTGGTGGCCATCATAGCCGAAGGCGTTCCCGAGCGGCAGGCCCGCATCCTCGGAGCCACTGCCAGAGCCAAGGGCAAGATCGTCATCGGCCCGGCCACTGTGGGCGGCATGACCGCGGGGGCTTTTCGCATCGGCAATACCGCCGGGACCATTGAGAATATCATAGCCTCCAAGCTCTACCGGCCCGGATGTGTGGGATTTGTCTCCAAGTCGGGTGGCATGCTCAATGAAGCCTTCAACATCATCTCCCGAAATTCCGACGGCATTTTCGAGGGAGTAGCTATCGGTGGAGATCGCTATCCTGGCTCCACCATGCTCGACCACATAATGCGCTATGAGCACAATCCGGCCATCAAGATGATCGCCTGCCTGGGCGAGCTGGGCGGGGAGGACGAGTACAGGATCATCCGGGCCCTCCAGGAGGGCAAAATCAGCAAGCCACTGGTGGCCTGGGTCACAGGAACCTGCTCGCCGGACCAGGCCTTCCGGGAGGCCGGGGCCCACGTTCCCACATCATTCGATGGATATGGAGACGAGGTGAGAAGCGTCTACGAGATGCTTCTCGCCAGCGGGGCTGTAGCCCGGTTCGAGGAGCCGGAGGTGCCAAAGATCCCGGCGGACTACAGCAAGGCCCTCGCCGCCGGCGATATAAGAAAGCCCACCACCTTCATCTGCACCATATCCGACGACAGCGGAGATGAGGTGCTCTATGCCGGAAAGAGGCTTTCCGCCGTGCTGCAGGACAGAATGGGCATAGGCGGAGTCATCGGCCTGCTCTGGTTCAAGAGGCAACTGCCCGATTATGCGGCCAGGTTCATAGAGCTGGTCTTGCAGATTGTGGCCGACCATGGCCCGGCTGTGTCCGGGGCCCACAATGCCATTGTGGCCTCCTGTGCCGGAAAGGACCTCATATCCTCCTTATGCAGTGGCCTGTTGACCATCGGGCCGCGCTTTGGCGGAGCCATTGATGACGCCGCCCGGGAGTTCAAGCACGCCCAGGAGGTCGGCCTCACCCCGGAGCAGTTTGTGAGCGAGATGAAGAAGAAGGGAATCAATATCCCAGGCATCGGCCACAAGATCAAGAGCACCAAGAACCCGGATAAAAGGGTGCAGCAGCTCATAAGCTTTGCCCGGGCCAACTTCCCCCGCACCGAGCTGCTCAATTATGCTCTGCAGGTGGAGCAGCTGACTACGGCCAAGAAGGGAAATCTGATCCTCAATGTGGACGGCTGCATTGGCATTCTATTCCTGGATCTGATGACCTCCTGCGGGGCCTTCAGCAAGGAAGAGACTGACGAGGTGGTCAAGCTGGGCTACTTGAATGGGCTCTTTGCCCTGGGCCGGTCCATAGGCCTGATAGGGCATATTCTGGATCAGAAGCGGCTGGGCTCCCGGCTGTACCGGCATCCCACGGAGGATATCGCCTATATGATGCCCTCTGATGAGGAGACCAGGTGCAGCCGTTGAGCTTAAGTGGTAGGATGGCCCATTAGTCCCTGAGGCAAGGGAAAAATGGCAACGGGGACAATCAGCCAGAAAATTTTTTCGCGGGCCTCCGGCGCCACCAGAATGGTGGAGCCGGGGGATATTGTTGAGGCGGGCGTGGACTATGCCATGTCTCATGACGGCACATCGGTTTTAGCCATCAGGGCTTTTCAGGAGATGGCCTCGGAAAGGGTCTGGGACCCGGAGAAGATCGTCATTCCCTTCGATCATATCGTTCCTGCCAATAACGAGACCGCGGC
>NOLC01000232.1 GCA_002256595.1 Methanosaeta sp. NSP1
TAATAAATGCTCAGAGGAGATATGTTTGTTGGCTTAATTTGCAGGAGATGCAAGGAAAAATATTCTTAAAACTATTCTGAATAATTTAATATAAAACAGATTAACGTTAAATACTATCATCAGTCCTTCCTTTCTACCTTCACTAAGATGTTCCCATTTGAGGTAATTACCATGTCCAAGGATGTTCGTGAAAGATCCATAGACCCGGCCAGCCAGGAGATGCTCGATGTATGCCAGAGAGCCGGCCTGGAGACGGCCTGGGACCGCTTCGAGAAGCAGCAGCCGCAATGCGGCTTTGGAGAGCTGGGGCTGTGCTGCCGCAACTGCAACATGGGCCCCTGCCGCATAGATCCCTTCGGAGAGGGCGCCAGCAAAGGCGTTTGCGGAGCCACGGCGGATATCATCGTGGCCAGGAACCTCCTGCGCATGATCGCCGCCGGAGCCGCCGCCCACTCCGACCATGCCCGGGATGTGGCCCATACCTTCAAGCTGGTTTCCGAGGGCAAGGCCCCCAGCTATCAGGTCAAGGACCAGGCCAAGATGGAGCGGCTGATGAAGGAGTACGGGGTGGACAGCCAGATTGCTCTGGCCGATGCCATCATGGCCGAGTTCGGCAAGCAGGAGGGCCCCATCCAGTTCACCCGTCGGGCGCCAGCCAAGAGGGTGGAGCTGTGGCAGAAGCTGGGCATAGATCCTCGCGGCATCGATCGGGAGATAGTGGAGATCATGCACCGCACCCACATGGGCGTGGATAACGACCCGGTCAACCTCATCCTTCAGGGCCTGCGAGCCAGCCTGGCCGACGGCTGGGGCGGCTCCATGATCGCCACCGAGCTGCAGGATGTCATGTTCGGGACCCCAACCCCGACCTTCTCCGAGGCCAACCTGGGCGTCCTGGAGCCCAATAAGGTCAACATCATAGTGCACGGCCACGAGCCCCTGCTCTCGGAGATGATAGTGGCCGCGGCAGCCGAGGCTGAGATGGCCGAGCTGGCCAAAAAGCAGGGCGCAGTGGGAATCAACGTGGCTGGACTGTGCTGCACCGGAAACGAGGTCCTCATGCGCCACGGCGTGCCGGTGGCCGGCAACTTCCTGCAGCAGGAGCTGGCTGTGGCCACCGGGGCGGTGGAGGCCATGGTTGTGGATGTGCAGTGCATCATGCCCGCCTTAGGGGCTCTCTCGGGCTGCTTCCACACCAAGTTCATCTCCACCTCGCCCAAAGCCAAGTTCCCCGGCGCCCTTCATATGGAATTCCATGAGGAGACCGCTCTCGATACGGCCAGAGCCATCGTCCGGGAGGCAGTGAGCAATTACGGGAACAGGAATCCAGCCAGGGTTCACATTCCCAAAGATAAGTCCAAGTGCATGGTGGGATTCTCAGTCGAGAGCATAGTCTCCGCTCTGGGGGGATCTCTGGATCCGCTTCTTGGCGCCATCAAGAGCGGGGCCATAAGGGGCATTGCTGCCGTTGTCGGCTGCAACAATCCCAAGGTGGTCCAGGATTACGGCCACATCAACCTTGTCCGCGAGCTGATCAAGAATGACGTTCTGGTGGTCAACACCGGCTGCAACGCCCAGGCCTGCGCCAAGGCCGGTCTGCTCCTGCCCGAGGCGGCGGATATGGCCGGCGAGGGCCTCAAGGGTGTCTGCAAAGCCCTGGGAGTTCCACCGGTGCTGCACATGGGCTCCTGCGTGGACATCAGCCGAATCCTGGTTGCCGCTGCGGCCATAGCCAATGCCCTGGGCGTGGACATCAGCGACCTTCCCGCTGCCGGCGCCGCGCCAGAGTGGATGAGCGAGAAGGCCGTGGCCATTGGCGCCTATGTGGTGGGCTCCGGCGTCTTTACCGTCCTGGGAACAGTCCCACCGGTGCTGGGAAGCCCAGCCGTGGCAGGACTGCTCACCTCCGGAGCCAGGGATGTGGTGGGAGCGGCTTTCGCCGTGGAGCCTGATCCCTTCAAGGCTGCAGCGCTGATGATAGATCACATCGAGAGCCAGAGAAAGAAAATAGGGATTTAAGGTGGGAAAGATATGAAAGAAGTCTTCGTCCGCCTGGACCGCTGCCTGGGATGCCGCTCCTGCGAAATGGCCTGCGCCGTGGAGCATTCAGCGGCTAAAAACCTTTTCGCCGCCGTATCCGAGAAGCCGGGGCCGGTGCGCCGGATCTACGTGGAGATGGCCGAGGGGCAGAAGATGCCCCTGGTCTGCCGCCACTGCGAGGATGCACCCTGCGTCGCCGTCTGCCGCACCGGAGCCATGGTCCAGGATCCCATAACCGGCATAGTGGACCGCATCCAGGAGAACTGCGTAGGCTGCTGGATGTGCGCCATGGTCTGCCCCTATGGGGTAATCGGCCGGCACACCGAGGTGCGCATGGCGGTCAAATGCGACCGCTGCAAGAGCCTGGATATTCCGGCCTGCGTTGCCGCCTGCCCCACCGGCACGCTGGTCTTCGCCACCCAGCGTGAGTTCGTGGAGATGATGAGAAAGGAGGCCGCGACCAGGATCGCCCGGGAGTCCAAGGGCCTGGCCAAAGCCTGAAATCCATGGCCTATGAAAAAAGAGGTCCTGGCATAGAGAACGGAGAAAATGCACCGGAGAGGCCAGAGGTCAGACTATGGGGGTCAGGCTGATCCGGTTTCCTTCCCCCAGGAGCATATTGTAGGGCTCGGTTCTGGGTATGACCCCGTACATGCAAAGCCCTCCGTTCAGCTCGCTCACCAAAAGATAGGTGTCTGCGGTGTGGATGGCCATATTCATGCTCTCCTGGCCGCTTTTCACCACCAGCACATTGATGTCGTTGCTCTCCTTCCAGCTTCTGATCATGATATTGGCCAGGTTTAGAACCGCCTTGTAGCCGAAGGCAAACTCAATAGCATCAAGACCAATGATGTTCAATATGGGCCGTCCGGTCCTCTCCCGCAGGGCATCCCACTTCTCCTGCAGCCCCTCTCCCCAGCTTACGGGATCCTCTCCCTCCGGCTGGGAGACCAGTACATTGTTGGGCACAAAGATGTCCCGGGAGCTGAGCTGATAGCCGATGCTGGGCAGGATGAAAACGCCCCGGCCGTTCTTGAGGGCATTGGATGCCAGAGCGGTCAGGACCTGGTAGTATCTCTTGCCCACGCCCTGGTCTATCTCCAGGACGTTGCATGATCCGTGCTTGAGGCCGCCGGTAACGATGTCCAGGTCGGGTATGCCGGTGGAGATGTGGTCCTCCTTGGGATCCGGAACCCTCACCCCCTCGCTGGCGATGCAGGCGTCCTTCTGCTCCAAATAGGGCTCGAAGAACCTGAACCGTCCGCCGTGCAGGGTTACAGTATAGGTCCTGTTTCCTATCTCCACCCCCCGCAGCTTGCTCAGATTGATCTGGCGGACGTAGCGGGTTCTCATGCCGCCCTGGTCGGATACCGGCAGGCGGATCTGATCCATGCATACCACTCCGTCCACAATATAGTCCAGGGGCATGACGCTGGAAAACTCGGAGACGAAGATGAGGTCGGTGTCCAGGTCCCGGGCGAACTCGCAGATATTCTGCTCAAAGCTGGCATGGTCATGGCCCAGCAGACTCGAGGTATAGTTCAAGACCGCATCCCAGCTATCTATGATGATCATGGGATCGTCCATATCCTCTGCCTCCTCGAAGAATACCTTGAAGAAGTCCAGGACGGCGTAGTAATTGGTGAGATCGCTTCCCACCGCCTTAAGGCTCTGCAGGAGCTTGGTCTGGGTAGCATTGATCACATTTCTGGGGGGAATTACCTTTTCCACCCAGGGATTGGTGGCGTAGAGCCTACGGGGATCAAGCGGGTGGAGATATAAAGTCCGTTATGCTCCCTACAGAGGCTGTTCATGATCTCCAGGGCCAGGGTAGTTTTGCCCGTTCCCGGCAGGCCTTTGATCAGCAGGGTCTGGCCGCCATCGATCTGGAAGAACTCATTGATCTCCTTGGGAAGAGACATTAAAGATCCAGCTTTCATCTCTCATCCCTCTATGGGAATATCTCCCCGGGTCTTTTCGTTGCCGCACAGGTTGGCGCGTTTCATCATAGTGCATATCCTCTCCGGGTCAATCCGAAAGGTGAAGCATAATCTCTTGTCGTCCCCGCTGCCAAGATCGATATCAAAGGCCGGGAGAAACTCTTCTTTCAGCGATCCGGCAATCTTTTCTGCCTCTTCTCCGCGCCTGGCTGACGTCCCCCCCATTCTCCAGAGCTTGGAGGGGCCCACCTCAACGAACTCCACCCGGCCCTCTGAGCTGAGGACGGAGAGATATTTGATGACCGTGGTCTTGCTCACTCCAGCCTTCTTGGCCACATCCACTGTGGTCAGGCCCACCTCCGATTCACCTATAACTTCCAGGATCTTCTCTTTGTATGAGGCCATCTTTCTTCCTTGCCACAAGGGAGCAAATCAGTTTTCTGCATTGTCGGCCTTATTCCCGGCCAAGATCAATTCCAGCATCACGCCATTCCCTGCCATTCGCTGGTCTGTTCTGATGGTTCTGACAATCCCTTTCT
>NOLC01000099.1 GCA_002256595.1 Methanosaeta sp. NSP1
CTATGCTCTTTGAGATAGTATGGAAATTCTGGCTACAGCATAATCCATCAATTTTTGCCTGAGTTTTCGATCGTTCACCCATCATTCATCAAAATCTTTTTGTCATCAATAGGGCCTATTCTTCAGCTATCCTCTTTTTTTTTATATGGCTTATTATTTCATAGGCAATGAGACTCATCAATAAGGCTTTCGAGGGACATGCACCAAGGGGCATATGAGTCCCAGCAAAAAGAGCCTATCTGATGGCATCTAAAGATTATAGAGATCCTATTGCTGCATCAACCTGGACAATAATTTTAAATACTATCATAGTGGTATTAATAACTTTTAAGGGCAAGATCTAGTTTTGGTTCTATTCGATGGTGGTGAAAGATATGAGTATAAATTCTGTAAAAAGAAAATTCGAAAACCAGCTTATGAGTCTGCCCAATGTTACAGGCATCGGCATTGGAGAGCATTCGGGAAGGGAGATCATCATAGTATTTGTGACTCATAAAGTTCCCGAGGCAGAGCTCGATCCGTCCCAAGTAGTTCCCAAATCACTGGAAGGATATGAGGTTCGTGTCGATGAAATAGGCACTGTAACTGCTCAATAACACAAAAAAATCGAGAGGAGATAGATATGAAAAACGAAAGTAAAGCTATGCTTTCTGCACAGGACCTGGCTGGAGTGCAGAAGGTACAGAAGATGGCTGTTGCCGACCTCATGAATCAGGAGCAACCCCTTTCCAATGTGGTAGGAATAGCAAGTGGAGTTAAGTGGTCCAAAGGCCAGCCGACAGGCAAGCCTGCTTTGCTCGTATTGGTCTCCCAGAAGCTGGAGGAGAGCGAAGACACCGATGGCCGCATCCTGAGGATATGGTCCCCAAGGAGATCGATGGAGTTCCCACCGATGTTCTGGCCATAGGATATCCTTATGCTGGAGGGTGTGACGCTTCTGAGGCTGGCATTCAGACCCTGGCCAAGAAGGCCCGCCCGGCCAAAGGCGGATACAGCGTAGGGCATTACCAGATCACAGCAGGGACCATAGCCACTGGCGTTTACGACATCCTGCCCGGAGGAACAGTAAGCCCACCAGCACATGGAATCGGCATTCCTCCCAGAAGCTACATTCTGAGCAACAACCATGTCCTGGCCAATAGCAACGACGCCTCCATAGGCGATCCCATACTTCAGCCCGGACCCTATGATGGTGGAACAGTTCCTGCTGATGTCATCGGCAATCTGAGCCGGTTCATACCTATAACCTTTGAGCCGCCCACTCCGAGAGCCCAGCACAACAATCTGATAGATGCTGCTGTGGCTGAGGTCCCATTCCACGATATCGATAGAGAGGTTTACTGGATTGGAGATATCAGGGGCTGGCGCAGAAAAAGCAAGGTGGTTGTGGGCAATGTGATCAAGAAGACAGGACGCACGACGAACTTTACCGTTGGCCGGATCACAGCCATCAATGCCACCGTCGATGTGGGATACGAAGGAGGAAAGGTGGCCAGGTTCAAGAACCAGTTCATCTCTACGGCGTTATCCGCGGGTGGAGACTCAGGCTCTCTGGTCACCACACTGGATAATATTGCCGTTGGACTGCTGTTTGCAGGCTCGGACACAGCTACGATCATCAATCCGATAGAGACTGTCCGCTCTCTGCTGAAAGTGGAGGTAGCAGAACAGATTTTATAAGGAGCCCGATTTTTCTTTTTCAAAACAATGCCGAGGAGGGGCAAAATGGCGGACGTTCTTTTTTTTTATGTTCCGCCATCCTCTTTTAAGCTTGCAAAGCACCACATTGCGCCCCGCCAGAAGGGACATGCGAGCCAGCCTCTCGGGTCCGGCTCACAGGAACCTCTTGCAGGGATGCCCTT
Source organism: Methanosaeta sp. NSP1 (assembly GCA_002256595.1). Lineage (GTDB taxonomy): Archaea > Halobacteriota > Methanosarcinia > Methanotrichales > Methanotrichaceae > Methanothrix. Next base: position 1,863 of record NOLC01000099.1, read on the forward strand.
AAACAATCATGCAGTTGGAGCTTCAGGCGCTGGAGAAGGTGCTGGCCCAGATATGCCGGGCTCAGTTACAATCTCTGTCTTGCGCACTTCCACCCGCCGCAGGGGGTAGATCATCTTAGCCTCTTTATAGATGTCTAGAGAGATCTTGCCGCCCACTGCATCCTGTATCAACTGATTTAAATCCAGGCTCTTGGATCTCTCCATGATGACCTTCTTGGACAGCTCCCGGATGCCCTTGACCTGGTTAGCCCTTGCTCTTTTCACAGTGAAGCAGCTAGGCTTGACCCTGACCTGGTAGCCGTCGGTGGTGGTAACATCCACAATAGCATCTATTCTGGATGTCCTTCTCTTGACCAGGGAGCGGAGATAATCGGCGGTCATCTCGTGACCCAGGAACTTGGTATACGCCGAATCGCCGGCGACGCGGTCTACTCTGAACTTGAGCTTGGTATTCTGTTTAGAGAAATTGTTGGTGAGATCCCCCAGGGTGGTCTCAACGATCCTGCCTACGATCCTCTCCGGATCGTTGGCGATGGTCTCGCCAAAGGGAGACCTGCCGAACATCTCCGGGCTTACAACCTTATACCACAGCTTGGCCTTTCTGCTGTCAGCCTTTCTTTGTGATCTTCTAGCCAATAGTCGTCCTCCAAGATAATATTGATCCGAAGACCGTGCATGCTCACTCTATTTAAACCGATCGCCTAAAAAAAAGCGAGATCATTCCTTCGGCCAGACATAGATGTAGATATAGTTGGACCAGTCATTGCTGTGATAGCTTAGTATATGCCAGCCGAGACCGTCTCCCTTAAACCAGGTCTGATGCCATCCTGCGCACTTATATCCGAAGTTCCTGACCTCAGGAGAGCAGAAGCCGCTTCCTCCGCTGCCACAGTTATTGACATAAGGGGAGCCTGAGCCGTGCCCTTCGCTGCCACAGCTATTGACATAAGGAGAGCAGGAGCCGTACCCTTCGCTGCCACAGTTATTGACATAAGGAGAGCAGGAGCCGTACCCTTCGCTGCCGCATATCTTCCATTCGTATGACCAGTAATCTCCAGGACGGCTTATCTTGGACCAGAGGGGCAGCCATTCTCCACAAAACACCCCAGCCACCGTGTCCAGATCTCCTCCCGGACAGCCCTGCACATAGTACTCATTGCATTTGCATACGGAGGGACGGGGATAGACGGCATTGTAGCCGCCCTGTGCCATATATCCGGCCGGGGGTCTGCCGCCGACCGAAGCAGCAGAAGAGCCGAAGGGCGTGCCATAAGGAGAGCTGCTGCTGACGCCGCTGGTTATCACGGTTGATCTGGTGACGGTGGCGGCAGCATTTACAGTCTGAACCGGAAATCCTGAAGCTGCCGGATTAGCGATGGCCGCTCCGGGAACAGCGGCACCAGCATTGGCCGGACTGCCGGCAATCGATGCAGCCGGGAATCTGCCGGGATAGGCACTCTGCTGGTTGCCTGCATTCGGGGCGGGATAATTGTAGCCCGCAGTGGGCTGGCTTGTCGGCCGGTAGAGGTTGAAGTCGGGCATAACCAGCCCCTCTCCGTCTGGATTGGGTGGAGTTGGTGCTACCTGGGAGACAGGACCTAAGCTCGGCTGTTCAGCGGCTGTATTGGGGTAGCCTGAGGAAGCATACAACGGATAGACATATGGTTGCGTTCCATAGGGCAGAGTACTCTCTGCCTGGAGATTTGTGCCGGGCAGAGTTTCCTGCGGCATCAATGAATTGGTTGCATCCGATATTCCTGCTCCCCCTACTGAACCTAAGGAGGTATTTACTATAGCCAAAAACGCAATCGATAATATAAGATATAGCCTCATTCGCCCCCACCCCTTTTCTTGGTTTGCTATGCCATTGTCTTTTTTTAATCTTTTTAGCGCTCTTTATCTATTTAACACTTGGGATAAGATTCCGAGATCAGAAGACCAATTAAGGCATATTAATAATATTATTTTATCAGACCTGTAAGCATAAAAAAAGATGAAATAAAGATATTATGAGACGGACGGATTATTGTCCGTCGCCTCGGCTCCAATTATTTCTGACCATCTCCGCCAGACGGGGATTGTCAAACAGGTTGTAAATATCAAGGTCGGTGGTATAGCCGACAAAGGGATCAATGGTTCCCTTCTCCAGATTCATTATCCAGATCTGGAGGGCTTTCTCCTCGGCCAACTCTCCCTTCTCCCGGAAGAACTGGATAAAAGGCTCCAGGCTCTCGCTGCTGGGGGCCAGGATGATGCAGTCCGCGCCGTCCTCTATACCATAGTCATCGATGTTCAGAGATCTTATGCTCGAAACAGCATAGGCCTCAGCCTTCCGCTTCTCTGCAGAGAAGCTCATATGAGCCCCATTCTCGGCCAGGAGAGCATAGCCGGCATCAGACATGAACCTCTTTAGCCAGTCCTTCATGCAGACTATGAGCATCTCCCGAAGGAAAGGGATTGAGCGCAGAAACCTGCTGGAGGCATTGGCAAAGTCCTGCTGGCTGAATTTTTGGGTATGCAGGAAATGAAAGATCCGCCCGTTCATCTGGGTGTAGGTGTCAAGCACTGGCAGGTTGAAGAATACGGGCTCTTTGCTCATTATGCCGGCGAAGATTCCTGGGGCGATTCTCGGTCCAACCTGCGCTTTCAGCTCCCTCTCTTCCTCCTGGCTTAGGTTGGCCGACCGGACGATATCATAGGTGCGGATCAGAAGCTCACATCGGGCAATGATCTCCCTCTCGGAGAGAAGCTCCCGGAGAGGCCGGGCGATCTTTTCAATCTCTAACATCTACAGTCTCCTCCAATCAATTGCTCCCTTTCACGCCCGCCAGCTCCGCCCGCAGCTCGCCCATCTTGGCAGTCCTCTCGGCAAAGGCATTGTGCTGATGAATGCTCTCCTCATTGATCTGCTTGAGGGTGACCGCTGCATCATCCGGCAGATCGGAGAACGTTGCCACCAGCTTCTGGGCCATGGTTCTGACACAGTCCTCCACAAACTTGGGATTGCTGTGTGCCCTCTTGACCACCACCGCCTCGTCCGGGCGCTTGAGAAGGCCGAAGACCCTTGAGCTCATGGACTCCTCAATGATCTTGATAATCCGGTCTATGGAGACGCAGCGACGGTCACGAACCTCTATGGAAATGCTTCCCCGGCCGCGCTGATTATGGGTGGCTATGGGAAGCCGATCGGCAAGATCGAAGGCATCCTTTTCCGATATTCCAAATTTGGCCAGCTCCTCTCGAACCTCCTCCTTCATGATCTCCTGGGCACAGGGACAGGCGGTCATGCCCATCACCTCCGCGCCTACCGTCTTTCTTACATATCCAGATGGTCCTGCTCTGGCCACCGCCTCGGCGAAGATATCTACAACCTCCTGGCCGTTGGCTTTGGTCACCGGCGTCTGTCGGCGCACGATGTACTCGCTCTTCATCTTCACCTCGGCCCTGGTGGCGTACTCATGTCGGAGGAGAAGCCTTTTGGCTATCTCTCCGCATAGCTCCTCTATCTCATAGACGGGGCGGTTTATGGCTTCTTCCAGGACCTCATCTATGGCCTCGAAGTTGCGGGATAGATTGGCTCCCTTGCGGTCGGAGGGCAGATCGACGAATACCTCAAAATTGGATATAAGTACCACAGGCCGCTCATCGTTGCCCCGCTCCACCTTCACCAGCTTTTTGACGCCGGTCACTCCCACCCTGGTTAAATTGAGGGGATAATCAGGCTCACAGGCTTGAATATCAGGCAAAGAGTCCACGGAATTCACCTGGTGATCGGCTCCAGATCTTCCTCTTCCGGCTGCCCGCTCTCCATGTCGTCCAGGCATGATATGAGCCTATCCACTTCCTGAATCATCTCACCCAGAGTATCGCAGATCTTCTGGTCCCGGTCATCAGATAAAAGGAAATACCTATCCATCTCCGCCGCTAGCTCTTGATCATCCATATCCAGCAACTGGCATATCCTTCTCTCCACGTCCTTGGAATGGGGCATAAAGGAATCAGGCATAAACCGATATTTAGCCCGGAGATATTTGAGACTTTGCCAGGAAGCCTGCAGGCCGGCCTTCAGCGGTCAGATATATCTATTCGAAGAGATCTTCCTGAGACAGAAGAGGTCTACTGAATGATCAAGCGTTGCCCTCAACACGGATTTTTCAGGGGAGAGCTTTGCCAGTGCGGCTCTGCCGGTCAGTTGGTTTTGGATGAGACCAAGACGGAGCAGCTCGGCCGACTGGTGGCAGGCGGTCTGAGACACTTCCCGGCTGACTTGGGCCTGGAGATGGACTGTCATGGGTGGGTCGATCTGGCAAAGCTGGGAGAGGTAGTTTTGTCCAGGCATCGCTGGGCAAGCCTGGATCTGGTGGTTGCCATGATCCAATCCGACTCCAAGCAAAGATACGAAATCCGCGGTGATAGGGTCCGGGCCAGGTACGGCCATTCGGTAGACGTCGATCTGGATCACCCCGAGAACAGGCGCCCTCTGCTCTATTACGGAGCCAGCGAGGAGGAAGCAGATAGGATACTGGAGATAGGCATAAAGCCGGCATCGCAGAGGTATGTTCACCTCTCCGGAACGGCGGAGAAGGCCTGGCATGTGGCTACGTTTCGCACCGGCAATCCCAAGGTGATTCAGGTGGATGCTGCGGCAGCTCAGAAGGCTGGGGTGAAGATGATGACCGTCAACGAAGACATAGTCATCTCCGAGACCATCCCCTACATCTATCTAAGCCTCCTTGCCACCAGGGATATGGCCTGGCGGGAGAAAGCCTGAAAGGCGAGCTGGCCCGTCTCCGCTCTAGCGTCCAAAGCGCCTCTGTCTCTTCTGGCAGTCCCGGATGGCCCGCAGAAAATCGATCTTTCTCATGGCCTGCCAGTTGACATCGGTGAAATAGAGCTCTGAATAGGCTGCCTGCCAGATCATAAAGTCGCTCAGCCTTTTTCCGCCGGCTCTGATCACCAGATCCGGCTTCTGGCAGAACCTCAGATGGGATTCTATGGTCTTCTCATCAATCTGATCGCCCTCTATGCTGCCCTCCTCCACGCCTCTGAGGATGCTCCTGAAAGCCTCAACCACCTCCTTCTTTCCTCCATAGCCCAGGGAGATATCCACATTGAGAGGGCCTCCGGTTCCCGTCCGGACCACATCCTCTGTCGTGTGCAGATTGATCTGGGCGGGATAGGAGGCCAGAAATCCATCCGGGAGGCGGCAGAGGCCGGGCTGGTCATCGCTGACATAGAGGATGAGCGCTGAAAGGCCAATGGACCGGCTCCAATCCAGAAGCTGACAAAGGCGGCTTAATCCTTCGCCCGAGAGATCGGCGCTGCCCAGGACCACAGCCACGCAGCCGGGGAGATTTGATTTTTCAATGCGGGATTGCAGCAGGTGCTCATAGATGCGGCGTATCATAATCGGGTCCCAGGTCTGTATCCCATAGGCAAAGTATTTTTGTGATCAATATAGTCCAGTATATTCATGCAGCGAGAAGATGTAGCCAGGCTGGCCATTGGACTGATGGTCCTGCTTCTTCCCAGCATGGGGGCTTATACCGTCCTTCCTCTGGCTGCGATATTCCTCCTGGATAGGGGATCTCGTCTTCTCTCGGCCTCTCTGGCCATGCTCTTGATTATGAGGCCGCTGCTCTCCCTGACCGACACCAATCTTCCCCAATACGTCATAGCCATATCTTTTGTGGCAGCCGCCTTCTCACCCCTTGCCTTCCGCAAGTTCGATTCCCTGGCAGGTAGCATCATCTATCTCTTCATCAACATCGGCCTGGGCTACCCTGTCGCAAGCCTGATCTCGGGGGGGTCTATCTCCTCCGAGAGAATACTGTTTCTGGTGATACTGGGAGGTCTGTCCGGAGCCTTTCTGCATCATGCCTCCAGAGAGCGGGACTTCACAGTGCCCTTCGGCACGGCCATGGTCATGTGGCTCTTTTCCTTCGACTACCCCCTTCCCGAGCTGCAGAGGATACTCCTTATCTGCATCTTCGCTCTGGTTCTGGGAATCGGAGCCTACTGGGCCAAGGCTGCGGACTCGGATGCAGTGCTCAGCGAGACCATAGTATGCTTGCTGGTGATCCTGTTCGCCGGCCTCTCCTGGTTCATACTGCTCCTGGCCTTTTATCTTTTGGGAGGGGCATTCACCCGTTATGGCTATTCCCAGAAACACAAGCTGGGAATAGCCCAGTCCCACTGCGGCCGGCGGGGCTATAAAAACGTCTACAGCAACAGCCTGGCAGCCTTGGCCCTGGCCATACTCTATGGGGTTTACGGCCATGATATATTCATGTATGCCTTTATTGCATCTGTGGCCACAGCCAATGGAGACACCCTGGCCAGTGAGATCGGCGAGACCAGCCGCTCCCGTCCCCGCCTGATCACCAACCTTAAAGAGACTGAACCGGGTGTGGACGGAGGGGTGACGCCTTTAGGAGAGGCAGCCTCCCTGGCCGGTTCATTGATCATAGGCTTGCTGGCCACGGGAATGGGCATGGTGGGCGTCTCCGGGATCATTGTCGCCGCAGTGGGAGGATTCTTGGGAACCAACTTCGACAGCCTTATGGGAGCCACATTGCAGAACCGGGGACTATTGAGCAACAACGGGGTCAACTTAACAGCCACGGTCTTCGGCGCCCTGGTTGGAGCAGGGCTCTGGTTTATGCTGCAATTTATCTGGGGAGAAGGAGCATCTGTTTTTCCATGAAGATCTTTGGCATCTTTGGAGATCCAATTGAGCACAGCCTCTCGCCTGCTATGCAAAATGCGGCTTTTAAAGCCATGGGAGATGAAGCCTGCTACCATGCCTTCAGGGTGAGTGAGATGCGGCTGAAGGATGCCCTTCTTGGTGCCCAGGCCATGGGATTCGCCGGGCTGAACCTGACCGTTCCCCTAAAAGAGAAGGCTCTATTGATCGGAGTCCTCCAGCCGGATCCACTGGCCAGGGCCATAGGAGCTGTGAATACAGTGCATTTCTCGGCCCAGGGGATACTGGGCTATAATACCGATGGTTGGGGGGCGAGCCTGGCACTGCAGGAATCGAGGATCTCGGTCCGGGGAAGGTCGGTGCTCATAATCGGAGCAGGAGGCGCGGCGCGGGCCATTGCCTACACCCTGAAGCAGGAGGGGGCTGAGATCCTCATCGCCAACCGCAGTGCCCAGAGGGCTGAGGAGCTGGCAGCGCAGATAGGGGCTAGAGGATACGACTTATGCCAGTTGAAGAGCCTGGCGGCCCGCTCAGACATAATAATCAACTGCACATCTGTGGGCATGAAAGAGGGCGACCCCAGGCTCTTGCAGCCTGATGCATTGCATGAGGGGCAGGCGGTATTTGATATCGTCTATAACCGGGAGACAGAGCTGCTGCAAGACGCCCGGGCGGCAGGAGCTGTATCCCTGGACGGGGTGATGATGCTGGTGCACCAGGGAGCAAAGGCTCTTCAGATCTGGACCGGCAGGAAAGCCCCGGCGGATGTCATGGAGAAAGCGGTTCGGGAAGCTCTGGCTGCCAGACGAAAGCAGAAGCCCATAGGGATGAAAGAGGCCGACAGGGATGCTATCTGAAATGCTTTTATCTATGAGACGAAAAAGGACACAGGAATAAAAGGGCACAGGGCAGCGGTAGATCGAGGGGGCAAAATGAAACGCATGCTGATTCTGGGTGGGACGGGGGAGACTGGCTCCTGGTTTGCCCGCTACTTCAAAGATAAGGGCTATGATGTGGCGGTCTGGGGGCCTAGCGGAAAGGTGGATGTGGCAGAGAGGCTGGGAGTGCGCTTTGCCCATGATCTGATGGCCGAGGCGAAGAGTAGCGATATCGTCCTGGTCAGCGTGACCATAGAGAAGACTGTAGAGGTCATCCGGCAGGTTGCGCCATTGATGCGCCCAGGCAGCCTGATCATGGATGTGACCTCCATCAAGTCCGAGCCGGTCCAGGCCATGAAGAGCTATGCCCCCGTGGGGGTGGAGGCGCTGGGAACTCATCCCATGTTCGGGCCAACCATGCCCTCCATGCGTGGCCAGACCATCATCCTGACACCGGTGGAGGAGAAGACGGGGCGGTGGCTGGCGGAGATCAGCTCGCTGTTCCAGTCCGACGGAGCCAATGTGGAGGTCCTGGATGCCCAGGAGCATGACCGGATCATGGCTGTGGTCCAGGCGCTGACACATTTCGCCTACATCGGCATAGGGGCGACATTAAAAGCCCTGCAGTTCGATGTGAGCAACTCCCGGCGGTTCATGTCTCCGGTATATGAGATAATGATCGACTTCGTGGGCCGCATCCTGGACCAGAATCCTGAGCTTTATGCCTCCATACAGAAGAACCCACAGGCAGCCGCCGTGCGCCAGACCTTTTTGTCCCAGTGCATGAGGCTGTGCGAAAAAGCCGACTCCAACGACCTGGAGGGCTTTAAGCAGATGATGAGAGAGGCGGCGGAGCACTACGGAGAGACTCATAAGGCCTTGCAGAGGTCGGACCGGGTGATCAATGCCAGGATAGGAGAGAGGGAGGGCAGGGGTTTAGATCTTTGATTCTTTTTCGCTCCCGTCATCACCGATAAACTATATAATCTTTAGATATGTAATATCCTGTATCTATTGTGGAGGAATGCCATGAAAACTCTCACTGCCTTTGTTTTGCTTATAATTCTCCTGGGAATTATAGGGCCGCAAAATGCGGCAGCCA
>NOLC01000084.1 GCA_002256595.1 Methanosaeta sp. NSP1
AGTGGCCAGGGTCGCGTGGCTGAGAAGATGATGGCAGCTCTGAACCCGGATTTCGTCTGCATGTATGCCCGTGGCAGAAGAATACCTCATACCCACATCATCCTGGTTCCCACCTACAAGGGGGATGTTCTCGACAGATTCTTCAATGCTCAGGAGCTGTTCCAGGAGTCTCCTCCGGAGCTGGCAGCTTTGCGAGATAGAGAGGGCATGGAAGATGTAGCGGAACGCCTCAAGAGGGCGTAATAGGAAAAACGCAATCCTTCGACCCTATGGGTGCCAAACTTTCATCCTCTTCCCGCTTTTGCCGCCTCCCGCCAGATCTCCTCTGAGCTGTCCATGGACTCGATCTGATCGTGGATCTCTATCCGGTGCTGAACATCTCCGGCCCGCAGCCTCTTCTCCATGGAGAGGCTCAGCATCTCCTTGGCCGACTCATGCAGCTCTTCTGCCTCCTGCCAGAGCTGCTCTGCCGCCGCCGCATCTGTGGGCCTTGCCTCAACCGATCTGGTCCGCAAATGCATCTCCTTTTGCAGCGCAGCCTCATGCTCCTCTTTCAGCCTCTCAGCTTCAGCCAGCAGCTCTTTGACCTCAGCCGCCATATCCTCGATGCTTCTCTCCACCAGGTCTTTCTCTGAGAACATAGTTCAATCCTCCAGCATATTCAGGAATATCTGATGAATCCTGGAATCATCCGTAAGCTCAGGGTGAAATGCCAGAGCAAGCAGGTTTTTTTCGCGGGCTGCCACCACTCCCTCATCCAGCCTGGCCAGCACCTCCACATCACCGCCTGCCTCCGCAATTACCGGAGCGCGAATGAAAACGGCCCGGTAAGGCCGGTCCAGCCCCCTGACATCCAGGTCGGCCTCGAAGGACTCTTTCTGCGGGCCGAAGGCATTGCGGCTGACTTTTATGTCCATCAGCCCCAGAGGCTTGAAGCGGCCTTCTCCCACTATCTCCCGGGAGACCAGAACCATCCCGGCGCATGTGGCCAGTACCGGCTTGCCGGATCGGGCTGCCGCCACCAGCTCTCCGGTGATGCCGCTGCTATCCATCTGGCGACTGATGGTGGTGCTCTCTCCCCCCGGAATCACCAATGCCTGGCACTCTTCTATCTGCCCGGGCGCTCTGACCTCTATCACGACTGAATCCGCGGCTGCTTTTCGCAGAGCAGTGATATGCTCGGAGACATCGCCCTGCACAGCCAAAACTCCAATTCGCGTCACTTGAAAATGGCTCCGGCTGCTTACCAGCCCCTGGTCTGCAGGGCTTCAGACTCAGGAATGCTGGCTGCATCCAGCCCCTTCATGGCTGCTCCCAGGCCCTTTGAAACCTCGGCCAGCAGGGCCGCATCATCGTAGTTATGCACCGCCTGCACAATGGCATTGGCCATGGCCTGCGGATTCTCGGACTTGAATATGCCTGAGCCCACAAAGACTCCGTCGGCCCCAAGCTGCATCATCAATGCGGCGTCAGCAGGCGTGGCCACACCGCCGGCTGCAAAGTTGACCACCGGCAGGCGCTCTATTCGGGCGCACTCCCGAACCAGCTCCACGTCCGCCTCTATATCCCGGGCCACCTCCATCAACTGCAGGTCGTCCAGGCCCTTCAGCCCCCTGATCTGGCCCTGAATCATCCTCATATGCAAGACTGCCTGGCTCACATCCCCTGTTCCGGCCTCGCCCTTGGTCCTGATCATGGCCGCGCCTTCTTTGATGCGCCGGCAGGCCTCTCCCAGGTTTCGAGCCCCACAGACGAAGGGGATGGTGAACTTGGTCTTCTCGATGTGAAACTCGTCGGCAGGCGTGAGCACCTCGGACTCGTCCACCATATCCACACCCAGTGCCTCCAGGATCTGGGCCTCTACAAAGTGGCCTATCCTGGCCTTGGCCATGACCGGAATGCTGACCGCTCCCATGATGGACTCGATAACCGTCGGATCGGCCATCCTGGCCACACCACCCATCTTCCTTATATCGGCTGGAACGGCATGCAGCGCCATTACCGCTACCGCACCCGCCTCCTCTGCTATGATCGCCTGCTCGGGTGTGGTGACATCCATGATCACGCCGCCCTTCTGCATCTTTGCGAAACCGCGTTTGAGCAGTTCCGTACCAAATCGAAGATTTTCAAGCTCCATGAATTGCCCCAAATGATCTTAAGTGCGAGGCTAATGCGTGGGAAATAAATAAACTTTGCCCCGCCGCAGTGCGATCTTTCTTAAAGATTTCCGGAAAAATAGGATATGGGAGAACAGGTGGACTGGCCGCCCGGCTCCCGGCCCCTTTAAGGCATATAGTTCTCGTAGATATAGATGTCCTTGTCTCCCCTGCGGCTGTCCTCCCAGACTATCCTGCCGGTCTTCATGCGCGGCCTGGTCTGGTCGCCGGATTCGATGCAGATGGCCTTCTCCTTTTGCACATTCCTGTCGTAAAGAAGGATATCCCAGTTTTCATTGCGGTTGTCCTGCCAGACAATAACTCCGTTTTCGATATCCGGATAGGTCTGATCGGCGGGGTCGTCTGTCACCTGCACCTCCTGGCTGGTGTTCAGGTCGTAGGCATAAATATCCCAGTTGCCGTTGCGGTTGTCCTGCCAGACCACAGTCTTTCCGTCTGTGGCCGGATTGGTCTGATCGCTGGAGTCGCTGGCCAGGGCCACTGGATCGCTTCCCATCTTCCACATCCAGACATCCCAGCTTCCCTTCTTGTCGTCCTGGTAGACGGTGATCTCTCCCCCTGAACGCTGATTGATGCCGTTGGGCGGAAAGTCCGGCGTGATCTCTTTCTCGTAGAGCGGTCTCACATAAATCATCCATCCGAAGTCTTTTACAGGCCTTCGGAGATAGGATAGATAATCCTGGCTCAGTGATACGGGCGCAGCAGCCTCCAGGCCGTAGGTCAGCTCGGTGGAGTTCTCTATGGCTATATCGAATGTCCTGATCGACCAGTAGTCCTCTATATTGTACTGGTTCAGGGGATTTCGGGAGATCCAGGCCACTATGCTTCCTTCTATATCCGGATACATGTCCTCGTAAATGCCTGCTGCTAGTGGCAGCTCCAGCTCCTGGGAGAGGCTGTATACATATATATCCGGATTTCCGGTCCTGTTATCCATCCAGGCCGCATAGTATCCCACCCTGTCGTCGCCTCCCACCACCGGAAGGCTCTGATCTCCCGGCGCCTGGCAGATGATGCTGGTCTGGCCGGGGGCGACCGAAATGCTCCTCGGCCTGCCGCTCAAGGTATTAAGCCATATCAGCTTCTGGTCTATGCTCGGCTTGACCTGGCCCGGTCCGGATTGGACCAGATCATCCTTCCAGTTATTGAGGTCAAGCTGGCGGATGGATGTCTGGGGCGGGGCACCATCCACATAGGCTATGGTTTTTCCGGATATGACCGGACTGGTCTGCTCACCCGGCCGGGGATAGGTCTTGCCCCATTTCTGGTCCCAGAAGTAATAGGCTATGTCCTGGCTCTTGGCGTCCTCCCAGGCGATGGTGTTTCCGGAGACGTCAGGATAGATCTGATCTCCTTCTCCAGTGAGGCTGCTCTCATTTCCGGTGCGAAGATCTTTGACGTAGACATCGAATTCGCCGTTGCGGTTGTCCTGCCAGACCACCAGATCGCCGCTGATGATGGGATACATCTGCTGGCCGCTTCCCTTAAAGATGGGTGCGCTCTCTCCTCCGGCCAGATCCTGCAGGTAAACATCCCAATTGCCGCTGGAGTTGTCCATCCAGACCACCTTCTGGCCGGAGATGGAGGGCCAGGTAGTCCGTCCAGACCACATTGTCCCCCGAGGCCTGGGGATAGAGCTGATCCCATTCAGCGGTGGAAATCGATCTCTCCGCCCTGGTGAAGAAATCAAAGCCGAAGATATTCCAATTGCCTCTTCGGTTGTCGCTCCAAACCATCAGGCTGCCGTTGGTGCTGGGGAAGTCGGTGGATAAGAGGAGCATGGGATCTGACTCAATATATCTCATCTTGATTTGGGTAAATCCATGGCTGTCGTCCATCCAGACGATCTTGTCCTGGCTTACGATCTTGGATGGGCTGTAGGGCTTGACCCGCTCCGGATCTCCTTTTCCGTCGTTTGGCGCCTGGACCAGGGGAAGGGTTGAAATCGGGATCTCAGTATTTTTTATTAAATCATATAGATAAATATCTGGATCTCCTCCCCTCTCGTCGAGCCAGGCCACATACCGGCCAGATACACATGGTGAGCCCTGGTTGGCGGTATTGGTAACTATGGCCCGCTCCACTCCAGTGCTCAGGTTGTAGGAATAGATATCCCAGTTGCGAACGCTGCTGTCTGGAACATTTCTGCCGTCCGCCCAGACGATGGTATCCCCGTATATCCAGGGCTGGATCTGGTTCTTGGCTTCGGTGCAGATGGCCGTCTCCTCATTGCTGGTCAGGTTGTAAAGGTAAATATCCCACTTTCCGGTCCTCTTGTCCGCCCAGACCAGTCTCTCTCCGTCGATTATCGGTGAGAGCTTGCCGCCCTTGCTATTGGTCAGCATCCTCTCTTCACCTTTGGAGATGTCATAGAGGTATATCTGGTCCTCGCCGGTGTCATTGGACAGCCAGACCGCATAATTGCCGTCGATCATGGAATATCTGTGATCGGTTGCTCCTTTGGTGATCTGCTTTTCCTTCTTGGTCAAAAGGTCGTAAAGGTACACCTGGAGATGGCCGTCTCTTTTGTCGGTATATATGACGCGGTTGCCGCTGACATCGGGGCTGCTATGGTCTATCTGGTCGTTGGTTATGGCCAGTTCTTCATCTTTGGTGATATTGTAAAGATAGACATTATAGTTGCCTTTGCGATTGTCAGTCCAGACTATGCTGTTTTCGGAGATGGAGGGATTGGTCTGGTTATAGGGGCCATTGCCTATGGGGATGTCGGCTAAAACCTTTAGGTCGAACATCTGAATATCCGGGTCCCTGGTGCCCTTGCGATAATCCGACCAGACCACTCCCCTCTCGCTGATATCCGGTTCCATCTTGATGCTGCCGGGAGCCAGAATTCTCTCATCCCCCGAGCTGATATCATAGAGGATTATGTCCGTTCTGTTGTTGAGGTAGACAATGGACTGGCCATAAACCCGGGGATCGGTCTGGATTCCGGATCGGTTGAGGGTGGTTGTCTTCTTGGAGCTTAGATCCATGAAGGCGATGTCGGGCTCGCCGGTACGGTTGTCAGCCCAGGCCACAATGTCGCCACTGATGGCGGGAAAGGACTGGTCGCCCGGGCCGGTGGAGACGGCAGACTCGCTGCTGGACGTGATATCATAGAGATAGATATCGAAATCTCCGGATCGCTTGTCCATCCAGGTGACCCTATCGGCATCGATCTGGGCCTCGATCTTCTCTTCCTGGCCTGTGGAGACTATGCTCTCCTGGCGGGAGGCCAGATCATAGAGGCGGATGCTGTAGCTG
>NOLC01000070.1 GCA_002256595.1 Methanosaeta sp. NSP1
GCCCAGGCATCCCTCTCAATGATCTCGGCCAGGCCGTGGAATATGGCCTCCTCGATAACATTTCCCGAGGCCAAACCGGTGGTATTGGTCCGGAAGAGGCGTCTGTACTCGGAAGGCAGGGGATGGAATACGGCATTGGCCGGGACCAGAATCTCCTCCTGGTTCATCATATCCCAGCCGGAGATCCAGGGTATCAAAGCATCTGGATCGGCATCTACAGGCAGTATCAGATCCCGTGGATCCAGAGCGCCATCCAGAAGTGAGAAGGAGGCGATATCCAGTTGCCTGTCCCTCACCTCAGCCGAGTATCTCTCCAGCCCCTCCATCATGGCCGAGACCCGGGCTTCAGTGGGAGTGGCTCCCTTGCCGTTGTAGACTGATATGGCGCCCCTGTCGGCCATGGGCCGGATGGAGGAGAAGACCGGAATGCCGATGCGATCCAGGTCGGTTATGTCCGCCACCCTGGTGATTCCTGCGGCTGGAAGCTTGGCCTCGGCGGCTCGCAGCGTCTCCTCCGGAGAGACGGCCCGGTGGGTATCATCTCTGTACTTCTTTATGCAGGAGGCAAGTCTCATCGGCCTAGCTTTGAGCAGCTAATGGAATATAAACTCTGTTCAGAGATGGGATAGGAAGGGCAGCTCTTCTTTCTTGCGATATGCCAGAGCCTGACAGGTGGCTATGAGCCGGCCATCCTCGCCGGTCACATTGATCTGGCAGGCGGCGATCTTTCGAGATCTATTGACCTCTCGGCCCTCGGCCTGAAGCACCTCGCCGGGATGCGGAGCATTGAGGTAATTCACATTTACCCCCAGGGCCACGGCCACGGTGCCATGGGAGTTGACTGCCAGCTCAAAGGCTGCGTCCATCAGGGAATAAATGGCCGCTCCATGGGTGCAATCGAACATATTGTTCATATTCTCATTGGTCTTCATCTGGAGAACGGCGCGTCCCTCCTCCAGATCGACCACGGATATGCCAAAGGCACGGATATAGGGCTCAGCGGAAAAGCGTTCTTTTAGGGCTTCCAGGCAGCTATTCATGGCATCATTCCTCTTGCAGGATTTTTTCTGCTCGGGCTGTAATCTCGAAATGGTTATATCTGCTCCGCTCGGTCTGATATTTCATGCCCAACTCCTCAAGCGGCAAGACGGAGCCGGCCTGCATTGAAGTGAGCGGCCCGGATGTATCCGTAGTGCTTACCCAGGGGGCCATCAACATCTGGCTGGGAAGGAAATTGGAGAAGGCACTCATCTCCAGGATCTTTTTGATCATTTCCCAGATCGATGCCAGCGCGGAGCACGAGAAGAAGATACTCTGCCGCTTCGAGGAGATCAGCCAGTTTGAGAATAGCGGCTACATCCTCACCTCCTACGCCAGAAAGGGCCAGATGTACCGGGCCATATTCGTGGTTCCCTTTTCCAATTCCCGGGCACTGGAGATGTTTATGGAGTCCATATCACTGGAGACGGACAAAGAGGACGTCAAGATCACCATTTACTGGAGAGGAGGCGGGACCAGGATGAATCTGATCAAGGAGGAGCTTTCCAGGCTCAATTGCTTCAGCACTATGAATACTGTTTATAGGCAATGACCGCCAGGGAAATGAGCCACAGGGACCAGCGGATGGAAGCGACATTCGCAAGCATGATAAAGGGCAGATAACAGTCAGGATAGGTGTGGGGTGAGAGAAGCCCCGAGAGGAGAGAGGTCATGAGATTTGCATGCTGCACAGATACGATTGAGATATCAGGCATCAGAAAATGCTTTGAGGGAGCAGCTCCGGGATCGGTAAATCTGGGGCTGGGCCAGCCAGACTTCGACACGCCGGAGCATATCAAGAGGGCAGCCATTCAGGCCATAGAGAGAGGAGAGTGCGGCTACACCCCCAACTGCGGTGTGCCGGAGCTGCGAGCAGCATTGGCCGAGAAGTTCCGCTGCGAGAACGGCATAGACTATCAGCCTGAGGAGATCATGGTCACCAGCGGGGCCAGTGAGGCCCTATTTCTGATCATAGCCGCTCTGGTGGACCGGGGAGATGAGGTTATCATCGGCGACCCGGCATTTCTCTCCTACCTGGAGCTGACAAAGCTGGTGGGAGGCAGGCCGGTGAGCGTCCCGCTGGACGAAAAGCTGCGCCTCTCTCCCCAGGCGGTGGCAGAGAGGATTACCAGCAAGACCAAGCTGATCATCCTCAACTCACCCTCCAATCCCACCGGATCGGTGGCCACGGCAGAGCAGATGAAGGCCATAGCCCAGATAGCCCAGGACAGGGATATAGCCCTGCTATCCGATGAGGTCTATGAGCATTTCATCTACCAGGGAGAGCATGTCAGCCCGGCAAGGTTTTCGGACAATGTCATCACCGTCAATGCCGTATCCAAGACCTATGCCATGACCGGCTGGAGGCTGGGATATCTGGGAGCCAGGGGCTCTACTCTGGAGCAGCTCTTAAAGATCCATCAGTATGTTCAAGCCTGCGCCAGCTCCATCTCCCAGGCCGCTGCTCTGATGGCAGTCAGCGGGCCGCAGGAATGCGTGGCTCATATGCGAGATGAGTTTCGTGCCCGGCGGGATCTGTTGGTGAGTGGATTTCGGGAGATGGGCCTGGACATCCTGGAGCCGGATGGGGCATTTTATCTGTTTCCCAGGGTGGGAGACGGCGACGAGGTGGCCGCCCGGCTGGGAAAGGGCGGGGTCATAGTAGTTCCCGGATCGGCCTTCGGGCCGGGGGGCAAAGAGCACATCAGGATATCCTATGCCGCAGGGCGACCGCAGCTTGAGGAGGCATTGCGGCGCATGAAAGACATCCTTTAAATAGGAGAGTGGCATTGGCCCTCAGGAGTGATCAGATGAAGGAGCAGGTAGAGGTCAGAGAGCTGAAAGAAGGAAGATATGTCATCATAGATGAAGAGCCATGCATCATTAAGAGCATATCCCATTCCAAGCCCGGAAAACACGGCAGCGCCAAGGCCAGGGTAGATGCCATCGGCATCTTCGACAACCAGAAAAAGTCAATCGTCCAGCCGGTGACAACCAAGATCTATGTGCCCACGGTGGAGCGCAAGACAGGACAGGTTCTCTCCATCGGCGAGACATCGGTGCAGGTTATGGACCTGGGCAGCTATGCCACGGTAGATGTTCCCATTACAGCAGATCAGAAGGATAAGATCGAGGAAGGAAAAGAGGTAGCCTATCTATTTGTCATGGGCAGGACCAAGCTGGACATTCGCTAGAATCTCCCTCTCTCCTCAAATCCATTTTATGTTTCAGAGGATCGGCTTTGCCGATGCCGATAGCGGGCTGGAAGAAGCAGAATACGTAGTGGTAGGCTTGCCCTTCGACGGCACGGCCTCCTTTCGATCCGGCTCCAGGGATGGCCCGGACGCCATCCGGCTGGCCTCCTTTAATTTTGAGAGCTATGACAGCTATTACGGCGTGGATCTCTCAGAGCTGGACATATGCGATCTGGGAAATATGGAGCTGGGAGCGGACCCGGCTTATGCCCAGGAGACCATAAAAGAGGGGATAGAGTTGCTGCCGGAGAGGGCAGTTGCCATCTTCTTAGGCGGAGAGCACTCCATCACCCCGGCCATAGTGGAGGGGCTGGGGCGGCGGTCCGGGGCGCTAGGGGTTCTGGTGCTGGATGCTCATCTGGATCTGCGAGAGGATTACGGCTGCACCGCTTCCAGCCACGCCTGCGCCAGCCGCAGGATTTTGGAAAAGGATGTTGTGGCCGGTTATGCCTCCATAGGCATTCGCAGCGGCAGC
>NOLC01000027.1 GCA_002256595.1 Methanosaeta sp. NSP1
GGATGTTGTTCAGCTTCCCCGCCTCACGCCAACCTTGCCCACCACTCCGGCAAACGCTCTGGGCGGAAATGTGAATGGCAATGTGCTTGATCTCAGCACCCTGGGAAAGAAGGCTGCGCTCAATATCACTGCGACCAATATCAGAGGTGCGTCTCCGATCACTGTAACCCCCATGTTTGCGGTTAAAAACGGAAATGCAAGCAATCAGGCTGGATCAGTCTATACCCTGCCCCAGGCAATATCCTCCGGCACCATCGTTTATACCCCGCCCTTTGCCATATTCGGCGGAGCTTAAAAGGGGAAGATGATGAAGGTAGAGCTTGAGGTGGACGGAAAGAAGATTGAATTGAATGCCTTCACCCAGGAGATCATAGCAAATGTCTCTGTGGCCATGGCCGGGTCCTTACGCGGGGTGGGGTCAGACTGGAAGGAGATAGAGATAAGGATCGAAAAGTGATCCTATCTCAATCCTTCTTGCCCTTTTTAAAGGCGGATGAGAGATCTATAAAATAAGTTCCTTCCTTTACCGCCATGATCAGTTCTTCCCTCTCGAAGAGCGATGGAAGATTGAGCTCATATGTGCCGGGCGCGGTTATCTTGATGCTCTCCAGGGCCTTGCCCTCCGGCTTGGCCTGAGTCTTAATGCTTATAGCCGGATGAGCATTGGGGTGGGCTTTTTCCTCGGAGCGGGCTGGCTTAAGCAGTTCGGGCTTTGGCCTGTCCTCTGGCGGCGAGGCTTTTCTTGCACTCCTGGGAGGGACTCTGACTCCCATAGCCCTGGTAATTATCTGCTCCTGCTTCTCATCGCTTTTGCCTGGAACTTTTTTTACAAACATGAACTTCTTCCAGCCGCATTTGGGGCAGCCCTTGAGAATGTCTTCCCCGGAATCGAAAGCATTGTTGCAGCGGGTACAGATGTGAGGCATCAGTCCCCCACCGATACCTTGGTGCTGATCTGGTATTTATCCTTCTCAATGGTCCGGAGCTGGTTGGCAGGACCTATGACCGTCATCCTGCCCTTAAGAGTTCTGCCGAATATCCGGTCCAGGAAAGACCCCTCTTTCTTGGAAGGATAGCTCTCTATCTCTATTCCAGAGAACTCATCTACCCGTATCTCGGTCATGGTTATCTCGATGAGGCGCACCTCCTCATCTGAAGTAAGACCGCTCTCCAAAACCACGATCTTGCCTTTCTTGACCTTATCCAGTATGAGCCGGATCTTCTCCATTGAAGTCATCTTCTCCAGCTTCTCCCCGGAGATGAGGTCCATATCAACTTCTCTCATCAAGATCACCCGAAATGAGCTGCTATTTCTTGATAAAGGCTGTCTATATTCGATCCTTCCAGGGCGGAAATTGTCACCATAGGATGCTGGGGGAAGGCGGTCTTGATCCTGGCCGGTGAGGCATTGGGCAGATCCATCTTATTGGCCACAATGAGCAGGGGAAGCTTTCTCGCTTCCATGTTTCCAATCACCACAACATTGACCTGAGTATAGGGATCCTCGGTGGAATCCATTACCAGCAGCACTCCATCCAGGTCGTCCAGCCATTTGATGGCTTCAATAACCCCTTCCGTAGCCTCCTTTGCTCTCTTCTTGGATTCCTCCTCCGAGAGACCGAAGGCCATGAACTCCTTAAAATCGATCTTGGTGGCCATTCCAGGGGTGTCGATTATATCAAGCTCTATGCTTGAGCCATTGGCATTGATCACCACACCCTCTTTTCTCATTGCTCTGCGGGTCTCATGGGGTACCGGCGAGATCTCTCCAAAGCTCTCTCCCTCGGTCCAGTCATGCAGAATCCTGTTGGCCAGTGTGGTCTTTCCTGCATTGGGTGGGCCGTATAATCCTATCTTGGCCCTCT
Source organism: Methanosaeta sp. NSP1 (assembly GCA_002256595.1). Taxonomy (GTDB): domain Archaea; phylum Halobacteriota; class Methanosarcinia; order Methanotrichales; family Methanotrichaceae; genus Methanothrix. Next base: position 1,866 of record NOLC01000027.1, read on the forward strand.
TTTTCTTAAATATCCTGTTGATCCAGGATCCAAAGCTCTCCCTGAGGCTACCAAATAAACCCATATCCTACCTCGTTATCACCTAAGAGCACTTCTATACTAATAATTTTCTATGACTTTTATTAAGGATCCGATTGATCGGATCAAATGTCAACAATTCCCGAGATAATACAAATTTTCTTGAGCCTGATATAAAATGATTCTCAATAGCATCAAGACCACATCATTCCTGATCATTCCTGCCGAATGCTCCCTCCTGCCATCATAAATATAGTTTCATAAATAAAAAAAATAGCTGGACATAGGTTTTGCCTATGGCATTTAATCTATCTCGGGCCCTGGAATGTCTATAAGCAGTCTATTTGATCTTTGTATTCTTTGCGCTTTTTGCAGCTTTCTTGGCCTTGGTCTTGCGCTTGACCACCACAACTTTCTCACCGGTTGGCTCTATTGTCTCCAGCTTTATTATCCCCTCTTTCTTGACCTTAGGCTTCCATATCTTGTCCGGCATCCAGGCTGGTGCACCCTTGGGCTTGCTCACCTGGATTCTCTCGCCAGAGAATATGTGTACGTTCTTGGTTCCTTTCTCTCTTAGGTTGATTTCGGTGTAGCCTCGATTGGCCGCCTTAAGGGCTGCCTGTCTGGGTGCTTTTCCGGTAAATACTGCTATCTCGTTGCCGTTTTTATCCCTCAGGGCATAGTTTTTCATCTCTTTTTCAGCCATCTTATCCTCCCATAGCCGTTTATAGATACTCTCCATAAGTGCTGATTGTATAAAATAGTTCCCTAAGGTTCTTTTAATAATGCAAAAAATCGCTTAAAAATATCTCATAAAGATCCATCCTTAAGCGCTAGCAAGAGCCTTCAGGGCTGAAATCCGATCTCAGGCGGATATTGACTTTCATCGCCTCCTGGACGCCCGCGGCATCCGAGGGACATACGGCTCCGCCTGTGGCGATATATCTTTTCAAATAGCCCCAGATAACAGAAATTTCCGATGGCAACTTTATGCATTTTGGGAGATGATGGCGCATGCTATTCCTGGCGGCGCGACAACCTCCTCCAGGATGCGTTTTTTGGACACACCTTCGATTGCAGGCAGCTATGGTTCTCAGCAATGTCCTGCCGATATCGATATTGATGGGCGGGTCCAGCACGCTTCGAGCATAAACAGCCGCGGCCACGGCAAAGAAAGACAGACTCTCTATGGTTCCCTCGGACCATCTCTGGGATAGGTATCTCATTATCCTGGGGTTGATCTCGGTTCTGGCCAGGTCCACCAGTGCCCTGTAACTGCCTGCTGTGGGCATCAACAATGCCTGATCGAATTGGAAGGCCTTATTGGAGGCTCTGCTATCCACTAACAGCACAAATCGGCGACCATATTCCTCTCCGAATTCATCCATTATTACCTTGATGAGATAATCTGAAAAATGGAATTATATGATTGAAATGGCGCCTTCATGTCGTGAATTGATATGCTATTGAATTTGCCAGGATGGAATCAGGCATAGCAGTTCCTTGCCTGCGATTAGCAGCAGGAACTATGCTCATAGGGCTTTTGATATCGATTATGCCCCCATCTTGTGCCGTGATATTGGTTTGATTTGTGGCATTTATCTTCTCAGAGATATTTCCCTGAAATGAATCATTTTGGGTTAAGCTGCCAAGAGGGATAGCCTTTTCTGCCGTTCCTCCCACTCTCAATGATTCTCCCGGACCCATGAATAGCAGTGCCAGCACAATGGCAATTAGAAGTCTCATCAACAAACCTCGGTACATTTCTATGAGTCCAAAAGGTAAAAAGCTTTAGATAACTGCCATCATCAATTGCATCATCTGTATGAGGCTGGTCCCAGGGGACCAAGCCCGCAAATGGTGCTATTCCACGATAAAGGAGAGACATGACTGAAGGTGAACCCATCAGGCTGAAGGTTTCCGAGGCCAATCAAGGCGATGTCGGAAAGGGCATAGTGAGGATTGGAGAGGATTTCCTGGCCAGCATCGACGCCCGTCCCCTTGACGTGGTGGAGCTGGTGGGATCCCGACCCACGGCTGCCCTGGCTGTGAGCGCCTATTCCCAGGATCAGGGTCTGGATATGATCCGTATGGATGGATTGATCCGATCCAATGCCGGAACCAGCATAGGACAGTATGTGGAGGTGAAAAAGGCTTCCTGGAGCGAGGCCAAGCACGTCACCCTCGCCCCGGTGACCCAGGGCATGCAGATCTTCGCCCCGGGAGATGTCCTGACCAGGGTATTCAATGGCAGGCCGCTGATAAAGGGGGATGTCATCTCCACCACCAGCGTGCGCAAGCCGCCTTCTGACTCCATCGGGGGCCGGGAGACCATGTTCGAGGAGCTATTCCGCGGCTTTTTGGGTGCCCAGGCATTTGGTCTGGGTGAGATCAAGCTGCGGGTGATCTCCACCAGTCCGGCGGGAATAGTCAAGATCACTGAAGGAACGGACATTGAGCTTCTGCCCCAGGCGGTGGAGAGCCCGGAGCGTTCTGTGCCCTCGGTGGTCTACGAGGATATAGGCGGGCTCAAGCCGGTGATAACCAAGGTCAGAGAGATGATTGAGCTGCCACTCAAGCACCCCGAGCTCTTCGACCGGCTGGGGATCGACCCGCCCAAAGGGGTCCTTCTCCACGGCCCCCCCGGCACTGGAAAGACCATGCTGGCCAAGGCCGTGGCCAATGAGAGCGATGCCTACTTTATCAGCATCAACGGCCCGGAGATCATGTCCAAATATTATGGCGAGAGCGAGAAGGCCCTGCGCGATCTCTTCGAGGAGGCGCAGAAGAACGCTCCGGCCATCATATTCTTAGACGAGCTGGACTCCATCGCCCCCAAGCGGGGAGAGGTCACGGGAGAGGTGGAGAGACGGGTGGTGGCTCAGCTTCTCTCCCTTATGGACGGCCTTAAAGAGAGAAAAAATGTGATAGTGATCGGCTCCACCAACCGGCCTGAGGCTCTGGACATGGCTTTGCGCCGGCCGGGCAGGTTCGACCGGGAGATTGAGCTCGGCGTTCCGGACCATGAAGGGCGCATGGAGATCTTCCAGATCCACAGCCGGGGCATGCCTCTGGCCGAGGATGTGGTCCTGGAGGACTATGCCGGCCGGACCTACGGCTTTGTGGGGGCGGATATCTCCGCCGTCAGCCGGGAGGCGGCCATGAACGCTCTGCGGCGCATACTGCCCCAGATCGACCTGGATGAGCCCACCATACCCAAGGAGATCCTGGACCGGCTGGTGGTGCAGAAGGACGACTTCGAGGCGGCTTTGCGAGAGGTCTCTCCATCCGCCATGCGCGAGATTTTAGTCGAGGTTCCCAATGTGAGCTGGCAGGACATCGGCGGCCTGGAAGATGTTAAGCAGCTTTTGGTGGAGGCGGTGGAGTGGCCGCTGCGCTACGCTGAAAGCTTCCGGCGTCTGGGCATAGATGCCCCCAAAGGGATTCTCCTCTACGGGCCGCCGGGAACGGGGAAGACCATGCTGGCCAAGGCCGTGGCCAATGAGAGCGAGTCCAATTTCATCACCGTCAAGGGCTCCGCCCTTCTCTCCAAATGGTATGGCGAGAGCGAGAAGAGGGTGGAAGAGATCTTCAGGAAAGCCAGGCAGGTGTCGCCTTCCATCATCTTCCTGGACGAGCTGGATGCTCTGGTGCCTGTGCGGGGCGGCGGAGCGGGAGAGCCGCATGTCA
>NOLC01000069.1 GCA_002256595.1 Methanosaeta sp. NSP1
GGACAGCAATGCGGTGACAAGTGCTGCCGATATGGTCAGGTCTGCGTAGACGGCCAGTGCCAGTCTCCCTGTCCTGAAGGACAGAAATGCGGCAGACAGTGCTGCAATCAGGGCGAGGTCTGCGTTAACGGCCGGTGCCAGCCAACCTGTTTGGACGGAAGGTGCGATGAACAAATACAGCCCGAAGGATTAGGGGAGCAAGAATGGCCAACGCTAGATCCATTTTTTGGCGCTGAAGATCCAAGTAAGGCTCGCCGTTGGGGTTGGGAGAATCAGTTAGCACCTTCGGAAGCATCCGCATGACCCAAAGAGATGTCCTTGAGAAGTAATCGTTGGCGTGGTCAACCACGAATATGAGAGGGTCAACTGCAGCATGCAAATGACCCTCAACAGGTCCTTGGTGGTAATCGCCTCACATGAACATATAAATACTATTGTCAAGAAAGCACAGCTTAAAAGAATTTTATGATAATTCCCCTCAATCATTCCAATCACCTTGCATTCTCCTTTTAACCCCTAAGGCTAATACATATCATTATAGTTAAATTTTTCTGATAACTATGCTTATAAATTAAAGCAGAAAAAGATTATCGCGGTTTAAGGATCGCCTGTGAATACCGAATTCAGAGAATAGTGGTATCCGGCATAGCTTGGAGCTCAAAAATGTCCGGGGAGCAGACAGCGGCCAAAACAAAAAATCAGATCTTTGTGGATCGTAGGGGATTATTTGCTGCTAAATGAAAATACAAATTGCCCCGAAAGAGCCTTCTCGATATCATTCCTTCCTTCTCCAGGATCTTGCAGTATTTGATGGCGTCGCTTGCCCCCAGATCCAGATTAAGGCCAATCTCATCCAGTGTATGTTCTTTCTGGGACAAGAGCTCTAAAAGCCGGTCTTTTATGCGCTCGGGAACGCTCCAGTCCCAGTCAGGTATCAGCTCGGCTCGGGGAAAGATCTCCAGCATCCTATGCATCTCCTCCCGGCTCAAGGGCTCTACAGGCTCGGCTGGAGTCCGGACCACGGTGTTGAGCTGAATTCGGTCCGGCTCGATGGCCTCTGCCGCCCTGGCGATCCTTTCTGCCTCATGATCATTGATGCCCCGGACCAGCATCACCTCCAGCCAGATCTCACCGGAAAACTCCCTCCTAAAGTCTTTTAGCCCCTGGATCATCTTATCTGCAAAGAGGCCCTCTGCCGGGCGGTTGATGGCGGAAAATGACTCCTGGCTGGCGGCATCCAGAGAGGGCAGCACCACATCCGCAGCCGCAACCTCTTTTCGCACGGCAGAGCTGGAGAGCAGGGTGCTGTTAGTTATCACAGCCACTGGTGAGTTGACAATCTTCTTGGCCCGGCAGACCACATCACCCAGATCCAGGCTCAGGGTCGGCTCGCCGGATCCGGCAAAGGTGAGATAATCGAAGGGCTCATCCCGCCGCTGCTCTATCTCCTTTATAACCTTCTCTCGGGGCACGAAGCGATCCCGGCATACAGTGAGGCAAACGGTTCTGCCCAACTCACAGTAGACACAGTCCAGGTTGCAGGTCTTGTATTTGAGCAGGTCCACGCCCATGGAAAGGCCCAGGCGGCGGGAGAGCACAGGCCCGAAGAGATATCCCATAGTACTTTATCGAACTGCCCTTGTTCTTACTATTTATCTTTTCCATTGATAAATCTAAAATCCTGGGCTCAATATCAGGCCTTCCTGCAAAAGCCCTTATCTGCCAGACCTGTTCTTGGGGCGGTTCAAACCCTCCAGATCTCTCTGGGAAGGCGGGTCAGCCTCTCCGACCCCCCTGCAGCCACCAGATAGGTATCCTCGATCCCCACCACCCCCACTCCGGGGTAGATCATCTTGGGCTCCACAGCTATGACCATATTCTCCCTGATCTCCTGGTCCAGGGGGCCGAGCACAGGATACTCGTCTATCTCCAGTCCTATGCCGTGGCCCACAAATCCTGCTTTTCTGTCCTTCGGGCCGCCCAGATGATCCCCATAGCCGAGCCTTTCGCCTTCCGCCTCCCCTAGATTCCAGATATCACGGCAGCTCTTGCCCGGTGCAAGCTCTCGGGCAATGGCGTCCTCGATCTGCAGCGCGGCCTGATGCGCCTGCTCCATCTCTGGGGATGGGCTACCCAGACAGAATATGCGGGTCTCGTCTGCCAGATAGCCGTTATAGCATCCGGCATAGTCCACCAGCACCGGCTCGCCCCGCCTGATCCGGGAGTATCCCGGGCCCTGGGGCAGGAACAGGGACATGCCCTTTCCTCCTGTAGGCGATGACACATAGCTGGGATAGGCAGCATTGCCTCCGGCCATGAGATGGCCCATGGGAAGGCTGTGATTGAACCTTCTAAATGCCACCATTCCCGGATGGCCCGAGAGCCTCATGCTTCTCTCAACTTCAGCCGCCAGATCGATCTCCCTCATGCCTTCCCTGAGGTGATCGGCGACGCAGGCTATTGCCGCATCCAGATTCTCGGCTGCCCGGCGGATGAGGCTGATCTCATAGTCCGACTTTGCAGATCGAATGTGCTTGATGCTCTGGGATATGTCCGAGAGCCTTACATCCTCTCCCAGAGAGGCTGCCAGCCGGAGATAATTATTGTAAGGCAGTATATCCAGCTCCAGGCCGATACTGGCTCCGGCAGGAATATCCAGATCGCTTTTTAGGGACCTCAGGCTCCTTTGAGGCAGGGGCAAGAGGGCCGACTCCTCTGTCGCCCGCTCCAGGCTCTTTTTGATCATCAGTGTAGGCAGGCCCTCCCGGGGGATGTAGATCAGCCCCTCCTGGGCAGTGCCTGAGAAATAGCCCAGATTTACGGATCCCAGGATTATGGCACCGGTCAGATCGCCCATATTCTCCTGGAGCCTCTTGATCCTGGCCTCGATCTCATTGTGGGGTGTCAAGATGTAAATGCTCTCCTTCATATTCCGATCTCCTCTTCCAGGTCCTGAAGATATTGCTTTAGCACCCTGGCCCTCTTTGCGGCAAGCCTCTTTGCGGCAGCGGTATGCATGCCGGATTCCAGCTTCAGGAGCTTTCTATAAAAGTGGTCCAGATTCCATCTTCCGTCGTCCGGCTCCCTCTCCCGGCAGAAGGGATCCTGCGGATGGTACATCATTCTTCCCAGAGCGCCGCCGGTGACAAAGAGGCGGGCGATGCCGATGGCTCCCATGGCGTCCAGGCGGTCGGCATCCTGGAGAATCCTGGCCTCAAGAGTTGCGGGAAGGATTCCCTGGGAGAATCGGTGCACATCCACGGCATAGAGCACCCTCTCTATTCTATCCTGATCCAGTCCTTTGCCCTGCAGGAATGAGACCACCAGGCTGGTTGCGGCTTGGCCTGACTGGCCTAGCTTTGATCCAGCCCCTTTTTTTGATCCCAGGTCATGAAAGAGAGCTGCAGGTAGCAGCACACCCATATCCGCCTTCTCCTCCATGCCTATGATCCGGGCCATCCTATAGACCCTCAGGATATGGCTGAAATCATGGGCGGGATCGGCACGCTGGTAGAAAGAGCGAATATCATCCAGCCAGGGGGCCGGATCGAAGTCATCCGTGGCCATCAGGATTTGATCGATCCCTGGAGATAAATAGTCTATCCGGAAATATATGGCCAAGCCGCTTAACAGCAATATTGAATAGGCATGAGCGCGCATATAAATGGTGAACAACTGCAAGAAATCCAGCTTAAAGGAATGTGAAATAATGCTAGACGGACGGAAGGCCCCTGGATAGATGGGGGGATGGAGGATCTCATGGTCCATTTCACATATGCCAGTTGGACGGCCTACAACCTGGGCTGCGCCCTGTCTATGGCTCTATCCAGCAAAGACGATGGTCTGGGACGCTCGGTCTCAGAGATGATGACCAGGATGATCTCCTCCATGGGGGCCATACAGTTGGCCGAGATCCACCTCACGCCGGAAGCCATGGAAGATCTCAGGAGAAGCCGCCTGGAGCCCTGAGCCTGAACGCCCCGGGAAAAGGCAGGGAAAAAAGATCTGCTTTTTAAAAGGATGCTCTTGGCATGAAGATATCAAGGAAGAATAGTAGCCCGGCCAGGATTCGAACCTAGGTAGGGAGGTCCAGAGCCTCCTGTGATTGACCGCTACACTACCGGGCTTCGAAACCTACCTTGCAGCAGGTGGTTATTAATCTATCGATCGGCCTCTCCCTCCGCTGCAGGACAGGCGAGAACTGCCACCCGGCCCTCCCCGGCCAGATCTTTTTTCGTCAGGTGCAGGACCTCATTTCTGGATACCTCTTTTTTGCCCTTGAGGAATTCGTCCACCCCGTCCAACTCAAATACCAGCCCCCCGGTCCGGTAATGCATAGGCACTACCAGGGCGGGATGGATCTGTCTCATCACCTCATCAGCACCCTTAGCATCTATGGTGTACCTCCCGCCCACCGGCAGGAAGAGCAGGTCCACGGGACCTATCTCGCTTATCTGAGACGGGCTCAATATGTGTCCCAGATCGCCCAGATGGCAGATCCTGATTCCGTCTAACTGGAAGCAGAAGATGGTGTTCTCTCCTCTAAGCCGTCCCTTCTTCTGGTCGTGAAAGGATCTTATTCCCCTGATCTCCAGTCCCAGGCGGCTATATTCACCCGGTCCGAAGATCACTTGCGAACTCGCTCCCCCGGCACTGGCATTATTGTGATCGGTGTGGTCGTGGCTGATCATGACCATATCCGCCTTTAGTTTGGGCAAAGGGTAGCCCACAGAATCCTCAAAGAAAGGGTCCAGGAGGATGGTGATTCCTTCCTCACCTTGGAGCAGAAAACAGGAATGCCCAAGCCAGGTTACTTTCATGAGATCCCTTTATAGCCTCTGGCTAAAAATCACTGTCGATCCGGGCATCGATGACCGCATGGACCATACCGGGAGAGAACTTCTTTACCCTCAGGCATTTGAGGATCTCCGCCCGGCGGCCCAGGGCCTCTGCCGCTTCCTTTACCTCCCGCACCGCGGCTTCTGGAAATTGCCGGGAGGGAATGGTCTGATGATAGTGAAGCGTTCCACCCGGCTTAAGAGCGGAGATTCCCGTCTCCAGGTACCGGTCGGTTACCTGGATCATGCCCATCAGCACCCTGTCTGCAATTGCTCGGGGCGTCTCTAGAGCGCAGTCGCCTAAGATCGGATGGACGATATCTTGTACATGATTAGCCCGGATATTCTGGCAGAGGAACTCGTAGGCATTGGGATTCAGCTCTATGGCCAAAACCTTCTTTGGCCGGGAATGAACCGCCATGGGAATGCTGAAGTATCCTATTCCCGCGAACATGTCCACCACCATCTCTCCCTGTCCCAGACGACTCATCCTGGTGCGCTCTCTCAAGTTGCCGGCAGAGAACATCACCTCTCTTGCATCCAGATGAAAGACGACTCCATTCTCCCTATGCCTGGTCCTGGTCCTGTTGCCGACAATGGTCCGGCGCACCGGCTGGCGCATCTGCCCGGCTATGCCTTCATCGGCCAGGACTGTAGAGCATCGGGGATAATACTGAAGAAGAGCATGACCTATTTGGGATTCGTAATCCCTTAGCAGGGGGTGGATCTTGACTATGATCACATCACCGAGTATGAACCAGCCGCGGGGAAGGAGGCTGAGGCATTTTTCAGGGATCCGGTCCTGAAGAGCCGCCGAGAGTTCTGGCAGCTTGAGATAGAATGAGGGGCTCTCCTGAACCACCATATCAAACTCGCTGAGCTGCCTCAAGACCGGAATCTCCACCCGGTCCTCCCTTCTTATTACCTTGCGGCTCTTGTCCAGGAGGCCAATGGAGGTTATCCTCTTTAAGGCTGCCTCGGCATCCTCTCTCCTGGCTATGGCGGCCAGATTAGGGCTTTTTGGTGTAGCTCTGCTCAAAGCTTACCCCTTCTCCGGTCAGGTTGAACATCAGTATCAAGGTCTCATTCTTGCGGGTGATATCATAGTCCTGGCCGTGAACCTGAAGACTGGTGTCATAGCCCTCCGCCGCAGCAAAGCTGAGTCCGACGGGGATGGCAGTCCAGTTGCCCAGCAGATATATTTTGACGCTGGCGTCGCTGCTGGAGTTCAACCGCACCGTGGTATTATTCCCGTGAGATATGGTCACAACCCCACCTCTGGCGCTGATGCTCTGGTCTATATCCGGAGGAAGAGCGATCTCAATGTCATTGGCCATGGCCTCGGGGTTGGCCATATCCAGTCCCAGATAACTCTCGTTGCTGTTGTTGGACAAATAGGCGGAATATGCGACCAGGATCGGCTCGCCTGCTGGCGTGGGAG
>NOLC01000156.1 GCA_002256595.1 Methanosaeta sp. NSP1
GAGAGGGATAGATCCTGGCCCTCTCCGGTGCCGGGATCTCCGCCTCGCTCACCGCCAGCAGATCCTCATCCCCGCCGCTCAAGATGGATCTATGACTTGAGTGCGAAGGCCCTCCATCTCTTTCTTCTCATCAGCAGAGAGCTGTCCCGCCGCTGCCTTCAGCCGCAGCGAGTCCATGCGGCCGAAGACATCTCCCTGGAAGTAGATTCTCATCGCCCGGTTCTGATCACGTGAGTAGAAGGTTAAGGCCTGCTTTCCGTTGTCAACCAAGATCAGATTGCCCTTGCCAGCAGTGCAGCCCAGACTATGAAGCCGCCGCAGTCTAGCCTCTGGGAATTGTCTCGCAAAGCATAGATAGATGAACAAAAAAGGGATAACGCAAGGAAGGTTTAAACCATGTCCAATACCGAGAAGTTTCTAAAAGAGGCATTTGCCGGCGAATCGCAGGCCAACCGCAAGTACAGTGCATTTGCAGCCAAGGCGGATAAAGAAGGATTTGCCCAGGCGGCCAGGCTCTTTCGAGCCGCAGCAGCGGCGGAAGAGGTTCACGCCGTAAATCATCTGCGTGTCCTGAAGGGCATCAAATCCACCAAAGAGAACCTGCAAGCGGCCATATCCGGGGAGGATGAGGAATGGGAGGCCATGTATCCGGAGATGATCAGGGCGGCCCAGGCGGAAGGCAACAAGGCGGCAGAGACATCCTTCCACTATGCCAATGAGGTGGAGAAGATCCACTCCATGCTCTATAAGAAGCTCCTGGGCAGCCTTGATGCCGGCCAGGAGACATTCCCCTACTATGTCTGCCCCTACTGCGGCAACACAGTGGAGCGGGAGGCGCCCGGGGTCTGTCCCGTCTGCGGAGCGGAGGGCAAGCTCTTCATGAGGGTGGATTGATCTTCTTAATCTTTTTTGGTGAGTAGAATGGATTCCTGCCAGGAATGAGAGGCTTCTGGATTGGACTTGCCGGCTCCATCGGGTTCAGACTCAGCCAATTACAGACGATCTGATGTTGTCTGCCAGCGTGCTGGCGGTCTTATCTTCAGATATTTGATCGATTTCGATCTGAGCCCTTTCCAACGAGATGAAAAATGAGATGCTGAACCGGATCGATGGAAGAGGCAGCCGGAATGATACCAATGAGATCCGGGTTGATCTGGTCTCATCCTGGCCGGAAGAGCAGATAATGCAGCTCTATAAAGCGGCCGGCTGGTGGAAGGAATGGATGGACGAGAATAGAATCAGTATGCTGATTGAGGGAAGTTTTCTTTTCGCAGTAGCGATCTCTGTTTCTAGCGGCAGAGCGGTGGGTATGGGCCGGGTGATCTCCGATGGGGTTGAAGACGCATATATCCAGGATCTGTTTGTCCTTGATCATTGGAGGAGCCGGGGAGTGGGTGGCATGATTTTAGCCAGGCTTCTTGCAGAGTGCAAATCCCGAAAAATCAACTGGATCGGACTCATAGCCGAGCCGGGCAAAGAAGAATTCTATAGGTCACTGGGATTTGCCGCCATGCCCTGTCACCTGCCCATGCTCTATCAGGAGGAGGGTGGAGGATGATAAGCTTCGCCGACTTTCGGCCCGTCACCCTCTCGGATAGGGAGCTCTTCTCCGGGCATTATCAGAGATACCCACAGGTCCATAGCGATAATACGTTCACCAATATGGTCTGCTGGAATGATTATGCCCACTACCGTTATGCATTGAAGGAAGGATGCATTGTACTCTCCAGCACCATCGATGGGATGACCCGATTTCGTCCTCCCATAGGCCCCCGCAATCCCGAGCTGCTGGCAGATGTGCTGGTCCTGGCGGCCAAGAGCCAGGAGGAGCATCCTCTGGTGGTCCTGGACCCGGACACCAGGGATTGGATGGCCGGCCTTTATCCCGATCTGCCCTTTCAGGCCGAGAGAAGGTACTTTGATTATGTCTACCTGGCGCGGGATCTTTCTGAGCTGCCTGGCAAGAGATATCTGACCATCCGGCATCAGCTCAACAAATTCCAGAAGAGCTGCCAGCCGATGGTGGAAGAGATCAAAGATCATAATATGGATGAGATCAGGGATTTCCTGGACCTGTGGTGCGACTGGAAGGATTGCGACTCCGATCCGGTGTTATCCAGCGAGAAGGAGGCGGTGAGATTTGCCCTGGACTTCTATCAGGAGCTGGGCCTGTCCGGCATAGCCATCCGGGCGGAAGGAAAGATAGGGGCCATATCTCTTTTTGAAGGATTAAACCAGGATACCGCCCTGGTCCACTTTGAGAAGGGGCTTCCCGACTGCAAGGGGATCTACCGGGCGATAAATGCCGAGGCGGCCAGGGTTCTATGCCGCGATTACATCTATATCAACCGGGAGAGCGACATGGGGGTGGAGGGCATCCGGGAGGCAAAGATGCGTTACCATCCCCATCATATGGTACAGGTGCATATGTTGAATAGGGGTGACCTGGAGAAGGTGATCTGAAATATGGAATTTAAGGCTACCTCTAAATCATTTTATAGAGAGTTCATGGGCTGGTTCAATGATGGCAGTCGTATAATAGCGTTGAGAAAATTTATTTTCTAAAATTGAATCCGCATTTAATGTTTTTTATATCATCTGGTGTTAGTGGGAAGGCTTTGCATATGGCAGGTCGGATGCCATAAATCCGGCAGCGCTTATTTTCCGTATCCAGGGCCGGGCACTGCCCGCAGCATCTACCGCATCGGACACATTCTCCGCTCCTCTTGTCCTGCCACTTCACGACTTTCTTTTTTTGCAGGTACCAGACCACCCTTCTTCTAATCCATCCGTCCCACATGAAGAACCTGGCAATTCTATTATCTGAGATTAATTCTGCTTATGCTCGGCCTTGATTTTTGCACCACTGAATAGGTAAAAAGATTGCGGCCTGAAGCCGAGCTGCGGCAGAAAGAGATTCGTCTCTTGTCTTCTACTCTGGCGCCGTCCTCAATTTTTATCTGTTCTTCTCATTGAGTCTATATTGGCAGCCTTGCATTGGGATTGAACTTGCATTCTTGGCTGTCCGTTATTGGCGGAAAGCTGATTTGCTCAGCCATTAAATCATCGAAGGATGAGATTTACCATGCAAAGCAATCCCATTCATCCCCGTGGGCTGTCTCTGGTCATGGCCGATATCACCCGGCTTGATGTTGAGGCCATAGTCAATGCTGCCAACAGCTCCCTTTTAGGCGGCGGCGGGGTGGATGGAGCCGTCCATGGGGCAGCGGGTCCGGAGCTTCTAAAGGAGTGCCGGCACATCGGCGGCTGTCCTACCGGGGAGGCGCGTATCACCAAAGGCTACCTTCTTCCGGCCAAATGGGTCATTCATACCGTAGGGCCTGTCTGGCATGCTGGCAGCTTTGGCGAGGACGAGCTTTTAGCCCGATGCTACAAAAGCTGCTTTTCTCTAGCCGACAGGTATGGCATCAAGAGCATAGCCTTTCCGGCCATCAGCGCCGGAGCTTACGGCTTTCCCATGCAGAGGGCGTGCCGCATTGCTCTCTCGGAGATGAAGGCTTTCCTGGAAGGGGGTGGAAGGCAGAGGGGGGTTGAGGTCATAGCAGTCAGCTACAGCCTCGATGCCTATCAATGTTATCAAAGAACTCTATTAGAATTGTAAGCTGGCGGCCAGGCCATGTGAGCGGATCATTGCACTCATATTTCTAATCCTGAGGAGAATTATCAAAAAGAGATCTTAAATTCAATATCATG
>NOLC01000162.1 GCA_002256595.1 Methanosaeta sp. NSP1
GGTCAGGTTCTTGGCCGCCAGGGTAAGGAAATTCATTGATATATCTCTCCGCCTATCTGGACCATCTTGCCGATGATCATGGGATCGCCATCCTTGACGACCACCTCACCGTACACCTTTGCGTCCTCGCCTCTCTTCTGGGGTATGACGAAGTTGCTGGGGAGAATATCCACGTAAACGCTGCCGGTCGCGTCGTTCACTATAAACCAGCAGCCAGAGGGACACTCCGTCTCTATCATCCCCTCGATTACCACCATCTTGCCTTCATAGGCAGATGCATTCTGGAGTATATCCGCGATCTCTACTTCTTCCCCGTTCAGCTCTTCTGGCTCGTCTTTAGCCTGCACGGAAGATAAGACCAGCAGAGCCAGCAATATCAAACTCGATGCGCTTATAAGCCAATTCCTGGATTTCATTTCTTTATCACCTCAGGATCTCTAATTTTGATTCGACTGCAATAGCCACATCTGCCTTATTTACATAAGCCAGCAAGCCGGCTCACACCGTCGCTGGTGATCATCCCAATTACCTTGCTCCACTCGTCTACCACTGGCAGCGCTGATATATTGTGGTCGTTCATGCTCCTGGCTGCTCTCTCAATAGGATCGCTCAGATGGGATGTGACCACCTCCCGAGTCATGATCTCCTCAAGTAGAGTGTACTTCAGGGCCACAGCCCTGGACACATCCCAGGCGGTAACAATTCCGGCAAGCCTGCCTTCCCCGGATATAACCGGCAGGTGGGTCACTCCTTCGGTCATCATAACCCTGGCCGCATCTTCGATGCTGGACCCAAGGCCTATGGTAACCACATTCCGGATCATGATATCTCCCACAGATGTTCGAGCCAGGAAGCTTTTTATGGCATAGTTCATCTGCCCCGATTCCAGCAGGAAGGCGTCATGGCCGTAGTTAGACTTGATCTCGCAATGCCTGACATCGATATCATCAGCGATCAGTGCTCCAACGATCTCCTTACATTGATATGATGGATAGAGCCAGTCTGAGCTTATTGAGATCACAAGGAACTTGGCCTCAACCTCTTTTAAAGCCTCTGCCAAAGAAACAGAGCCTTTCCCTGTCAGATCGAAATAATCAATGGCTTTGGTAATGTATAGGTAGGAGTTGGCATCAAACCTATTAACGAAATTCTCCCCATGATAGCGCAGATAGCTTTCCACTTGAAAGTCAGATGAGGTGAAGTCGAAGCTGTATTCGCTTTTGTTCTGTAGTCTCCTTCCGAACTTCTGGTGCATTGACTCGTCGCTTAAATAGGTGATGTGGCCTATCATCCTGGCCAGTGAGAGCCCTCGAGCAGGAGGAGCCCGATGGTAGTAATCTCCGTTATTCCATTCTGGATCCGAGGTTATAGCTCTGCGCCCAACCTCATTAAATGCTATCTGCTGAGGCGATGAATAAGCACTGGTGGCAATGGGAACGGCTAAACGAACTGATTTTGGATAGGAGACGCACCACTGCAGGACCTGCATTCCCCCAAATGATCCGCCCACAACTGCAAAGAGCTGATTGATGCCCAGGTAGTCAACCAGCATCTTCTGGACTTCAACCATATCTTTTATGGTGATGAATGGAAAATCCATGCCATAAGGCCTGCCGGTCTTGGAGTTAATGGAGGAAGGGCCTGTCGTTCCTTTGCATCCGCCGAGGACATTGGAGCAGATCACGAAGTATTTGTCCGTGTCCAGAGCCTTTCCCGGACCGATGATGAGATCCCACCAGCCGGGCTTCTCTGCTCCCCTGTGCCAGCCTCCGGCATGGGCATCGCCCGATAGGGCATGGCATACCAGGACGGCATTGCTCTTCTCTTTGTTGAGCTGGCCATAAGTCTCATAGGCCACGCGGACATCAGAGAGCCTATCGCCATGCTCCAGGGCCACTTCACCGGGAATCAGGCAGCACTGAGTTTCTACCTGGCCGACGGATTCTCGCCTCACTTTATTCCGCCACCTTTGCCAGTGCCTGATCCAGGTCGGAGACTATGTCTGCCACATCCTCGATGCCAACCGAGAGCCGGATGAAATCAGGTGTTACGCCGGCTGCAATCTGCTCCTCAGATGTCAACTGCTGGTGCGTCGTAGAGGCGGGATGGATCACCAGGCTCTTGGAGTCGCCGATGTTGGCCAGGTGAGAAACGAGCTTCAGGGATTCGATGAATCTCCGGCCGGCCTCCTGGCCCCCTTTGATGCCGAAACCCAGAATGGCTCCACATCTTCCCTGGAGATACTTGTCTGCCAGAGCATGGCTGGGATGAGTCTCCAGCCCCGGGTAGTTGACCCAGGATACTGCAGAATGGCCTTCCAGGAAATCTGCCACCTCCCTGGCGTTCTTGCAGTGCTTTTCCATCCGCAAAGCCAGGGTCTCCAGGCCCTGCAGAAACAAAAAGGCGTTAAATGGGCTGAGGCAGGGGCCGAGGTCTCTTAAAAGCTGAAGCCGGACTTTATAGGCAAAGGCTGCATTGCCCAGTCCAGGAAGATCTCCGAAGCTTTCCCAGTACTTCAATCCGTGATAGCTCGGATCCGGCTCTGTAAATTCTGGGAATTTCCCCTTGGACCAATCAAACCTGCCCGAATCCACAATGACGCCTCCGATGGAGTTTCCATGGCCATTGATGAACTTCGTGGCTGAGGCCACCACCACATCGGCGCCGAAGTCCGCAGGCCTGATCAAGCCCACGGATACTGTATTGTCTACAACCAGCGGGATGCCAGCCTCATGGGCTATTGCGGCCACGGCTTCGAAGTCAAGCACGTCCAGCTTGGGATTGCCTATGGTCTCGGCAAAGATGGCTCTGGTCCTGGAAGTTATGGCCTTTCTGAACTCCTCTGGCCGGGTGGAGTCAACGAATTTGACGCTTCGCCCCAGCTTGGGAAAGGTGTAGTGGAATAGTTCATAAGTCCCCCCATAGAGGTTAGATGCAGATACTATCTCATCTCCCACGCCGGTTATGCCCAGCAGAGCCAGGGAAATGGCAGACATGCCGGAAGAGACTGCTACAGCAGCACTACCTCCCTCCAGGGCGGCGATTCGCTTCTCGAAGACATCGTTGGTGGGATTCATGATCCGGGAGTAGATGTTGCCAGGCTCCTTTAGCGCAAAGAGATTGGCAGCGTGATCTGTGTCCTCAAATACATAGGATGAGGTTTGATAAATGGGAACAGCCCTTGCACCGGTGGCGGTATCCGGATTCTCCTGGCCGGCATGAACAGCCAGAGTACCCAATCCTAATTCTCTTTGGCTCATTTGGTCCTCGATAACTCTGTTGTCTCTATATTATTTTATATCAAGTAATGATGCTTTTCGATTCAATGAATCAATTGATCAAGAGATCAATTTATGTTCAATCCGTACTTGCTTGCGATATCCAGGAACGACTCGCAGGTGTACTTTATCTGGTCCCAACTCTGTCCGAAGGTGTTCAATTTCCAGGTACGAGTGGCTCCAGCAAACTCTCCAATGATGCCCCGGTCTTTCAGTTCATCGCTGAAGAAGAAGCCCCTTCTTTTATGCAACCTGGCAACGACATCAAAGCTTCCCGTGGTATCCACCTTGGTAAGTGTGTGCTTGCGAGGCCATTGGCTCAAGACCTTTGATCCCTGAATGCGCAAGAATTGCTCCATGAAGTAGTTGGACTTTTGGACCTCTTCGTCCCAGGCTGCAGTTCGCTCCTTTACCCGCGGAAAAGAGCTTGGGAGCCCATTCGTCAGTTGTTGCCAGTACACCTGAAGGGGCAGCCGAGGCCATGCTCTTGTGGCCTGAGCCCACTATGAAGTCCGCCCCGATCTTCCTGCCATCGACAGGCATCACACCCACAGTGTATGCCCCGTTGTAGAGGAAAGGAATCCCGTAATCTTTAGCCACCTTTCCGATGCCATAGACATCATGCTCATTGGCGAATTGGTAGTCGAAGTGATCGATCATGATCAGCTT
>NOLC01000246.1 GCA_002256595.1 Methanosaeta sp. NSP1
GATGCTCACCCTGGCCAAAAGAGAGATGGAATTCATAGCCAATAGACAGACCAGGATCTCCTCAGATCGCCCCTTTGGCATAGGCAGCGACATCTGCGCCTGCCCCCAACGGCTGGTCTTGGGCAAGGAGGATTTTGGATTGGATCTCGGAGCAGACTTGGATTTTCCGGGATACCAGACGGCTATATCTGCCGCAGCCGCAGCCGCGAATGCAGCCGGACTGGAGGGCAGGGATATCGCGAAGGCTCTCTTTGGCTTTGACGGCTTTTCCGGCCGGATGAAGATCCGGCGGCTGGACCATCAGACCATATTCGACAGCTCCAACTCCGGTCTCAAGGTAAGGGACGTGGGTCGCGCCATGGATAGAGCTCAGGGCCCCGATCTGGTGGCGGTGGTGGGAGAGGACTCCAAAACCGTATGCGAGGGTATGGACATCCCCGCCCTGGCGGATCTGCTGCGCCGGCGCAGTGGCGAGCTGTCCAGACTGATTCTGGTGGGCGAGAGGCTGCAGTTCCTGGCAGAGGAGCTGGGAGCGGAGGTCGCTGCAGACCTGGAAGAGGGGCTGGAGAAAGCCCAAAACAGCAGCCCTAAGAGGCTGCTCTCATGTGTGAAATGCTTTAGGTGATTGAAAAATGGCAAGCGAAGTGAAAAATCCGACAAACTTGACTGTGCTTCATCCCAGACCCAGCTCCATTGTGGCTGCGCTGTACACTCTGCGCGACCTAGGTGCCGAGGTGGTCATTCTGCACGGTCCTAGCGGATGCTGCTTCAAGCATGCCCGTCTTTTAGAGGAGGACGGGGTGAGGGTCCTCACCACTGCTCTGGACGAGGCCGGTTTTGTCTTTGGAGGGCAGCGGCCGCTTACAGCTCTATTGAAAAAGGCCCAGGAGCTCTTTCATCCCAAGCTCATGGCCATCTCCGGGACCTGCAGCAGCATGATCATAGGAGACGATCTGCATCAGGCCGTGCTCAATGCCGGGCTGGACATACCGGTGCTGGAGGTCGAGGTTCATGCCGGATACAGAGACAATACCAAGGGAGTGATCCTGACGCTGGAGGCTGCCAGGGATAAAGGAATCATCGACCAGGCCGAGCTGGACAGGCAAAAGCTGCTTTTGGAAAAGGCCACGCTTGTGGAAAAACTATATGGGGCGGCCAGCAGCGAGTATCTGCCTCCGGAAAGAGGAGACATAAAGTACGAGGCTGCATCCAGGCTCCTGGAGCTGATCAGGGCAGGCAAGAGGGGGCTGAATATCCTCAATGCCAAGAAGGAGACTGCCTATATGTTTGCGGACATCACCGCCGCCGTAGACGAGGTGGCTGGCAGCCAGGTGGACAGCCTGGCCAATCTGGACAGCCGGGTCGGCCTTCCCAAGGTAAGAAGAGATGCTCAGAATATAGCACGCGACCTGGAAGAGAAAGGGGTAAAATATGATCTCATCGGCGGGCTGGACGAATACCCGGTTACAGGCGAAGCCGTGCAAGAACGGGCGGCTCTCAAGCATTATGATTTTGCAGTTGTCTCCGGAGTGCCCCATGCCATTCCCGCGTCAGCTCTAGAAGGAATGGAGGTCTTCTCCATAACCAACGGCCCCCGGCAGGTGAAGCCGCTCAGGGACCTGGGCCACCAGCATGTGGTGGTGGAGCTGGATCTGCATCCCAAGACCATGGGCGTGACACACCTGGTGGAGTCGGAGTTCGGGGCTACTTTAAGAGCCCTGAACAAAGACAAAGCTGTATCAGGCTGAAAGAGAAAAGCTTGACTTATTTCCTTCAAAAATTTTTAGGATTAAATGGCTTTGGGCAGCTCAGTCAGCAGCGCATAAGTGACAAAGCCCAGCATGCCGATGATTCCTATGCCGGCCATGGAGATCTTGGCAATCATATTGAACTCCTCTCGGGTCGGTTTTCTGGCCAGCCTTAAAACCCTTATATACTCTTCCAGCTTGGTGGAGGGCATGGCAATGCCCAGATCCATATCCTCCAAATCCAGTTTGCCTCTCAGATCCAGCTTATTCTTAAGATCGAGCTTTTCCCTGAAGGAGCCCGTCTTCTCAGCTTCTTTAGTTCCCTCGCTCATTCAGGCAGGGAAAGGGTCTGGAGTATAAAAAACCTTTCCATCCCATAAGGCCGGAGGCATAAATTCGGATCTGCAGCCGAAGTCGGAGCAAATGCATTTGGTGCAAAGCACCCATTTTCTGAGCCCTCTGCAGGCAAAATAATGCCCCTTTCGGATGACAGCGAGCTTGAGCCACTATGAGCAGGTGAGACGCAGACCATATCGGTCCGCTTCCACTTGCCAGTGCTCCTCGCGTCCCTCAATCCCTGGATCCCTGCTCCTCAACCATCATCTGATGCCGGTACATGATGGCCAGAGCATCTGCCACCTCCTCCGGAGTGGAGAAGACGGGTATGCCGGCCTTCTCCATCTTGATCACATCATCCATGGCAAATTCCTTTCCCGCCACGCAGGCGATGATGGGCTTGCCTTTGTAGTCAACGGATTTCAGCGCGTCCACATAGCTCTCCAGTATCTCCGCCTGCAAGACCACAATGAAGCTTCCTACATCATCGCTGTCCACACCTATCTCAATGGTCTTCTTCACCGTCTCGGCATCCTGGCTGAAGGTGTAATCCACGGGATTCATGCCGCAGACATAATCCGGCAACAGCTTGCGAAGCCGCTCCTTGAGATGCGGCTCCAGCTCCGCCAGTCTCATGCCGTTGTCGGTGATGGCGTCGGCGGCGATGACTCCCAGCGATCCGGCATAGGTGATGATGAACACCCCATCCCGTCCCGGCAGGGGCTGCTTGGATATGGCCCTGGCCAGGCCGAACATGTGCTCGTAGTCCCTGGCCCGGATTATGCCCGACTGGCGGAAGGCGGCGCTGAAGACCTGGTCGTCCCCCGCCAGAGAAGCGGTATGGGAGGCCACAGCCTTTTTTCCGGCATCGGTCCGTCCCGACTTGAGCACCACGATGGGCTTCTCTCTGGTGATGCGCCTGGCCACGTCTATGAACCTTCTGCCCCCCTTTACCGACTCCAGATACATGCAGATGACATTGATGTTCTTGTCTTTGCTCACCGCCTCCAGGATATCGGTCTCATTGATGTCCAGCTTATTGCCTATGGTGGCGATGATCCCGAAGTCCATGATATGCCGCAGGCCCCAGAGCATTCCCGCGGCGCAGACTCCTGCCTGGGAGACCAGGCCGATGTTGCCCATGGATAGAGCATCCACTATGCCTATGGACTGGACCATGCTGCAGTGGGTGTTGATGATGCCGGAGCAGTTGGGACCCAGCAGACGAACGCCGTACCTGTCGGCGATCTCCTTCATGGATAGCTCGATCTTCTTGCCCTCATCGCCCATCTCGGCAAAGCCGGCCGACTCGACAACAATGTAGCGCACTCCGCACTTGCAGCACTCCTCCACCACATCAGGAGTCACTCCCGCCGAGACCAGTACGATGGCCACGTCCACCGGCTCGGGCACAGCGCTGATGCGGGGGTAGGTCTTGTGGCCGCAGATCTCATCAGCCCGGGGGTTAATGGGATACAGCTTTCCCCCGAAATTGTGGCTGACCAGATTGGTGAAGACATTCCAGCCCAGCTTTCCGGGCGTGCCCGAGGCACCGATGACGGCAATGCTCTTGGGGTAAAACAGGTCGTGCAGGTCCGGCGGGCCCAGTATGATGCGGGCGTCGACCACGCTGTAGCCATCCGGATAGAGGAAGACCGGATTTAGGTCCATCTCCGAGATCTCGGGATTGGCCAGGACAAAATCGGATATGGAAAGGAGCAGCCTCTCCAGGGCAGGGATATCGGCGGAGTAGCCGCGATAGCCTTTCAATAGGGCATAGCCCTTGATCTCCTCTATCATATCGCGTGCGTCAGATGCTGAGATGGGCATGGAGCGGAAGGAGACATCCTTTAAGACCTCTACGAATACCCCACCCAGGCCGAACATCAGCATCGGCCCGAAGGTGGCATCATTGGCCACGCCTATGATGGCCTCCACTCCCGGCCGGGCCATCATCTGCACCGATACACCTTCCATCTTCTGCTCCGAGAATGCATGCTCCATCTGCCGATAGGCCGCTCTGACCTCCTCGGCATTCTTTAGATTCAGCCTTACTCCGCCGGCATCCGATTTGTGTACGACCTCGGTCGAGAGCACCTTCATAGCTACCGGTGAGGCCAGGGACTGGAATATTCCCACCGCCTCCTCCTCGCTCCTGGCCACCTGTGCACCGCTGGTGGTAATGCCAATGCTTTCCAGAACGGCTTTGCTCTCGTGCTCCATCAGGTAGGTCCTTGCCTCATCTTTGGCCTGATTTATGATCTCTTTATATCTCTCTGCCATTTTGACCCCAGGATATCATATTATCTTCTAGGAAGACTGATACGCACAGTGCATTTTATGCTTAAACGGTTTTCCTTCTGCCTTGTCCATCTGAAAAGCCTTTTCCTATTTTCGCCTATTGCTCTCGGATTCTTGATGAGATCCAATTACTGCGTGCCATTGATACCAGAATGGAATAGAAATGGGTCGTGTATCAGTAATGCTGAAAATCGTGATTCAAGATTCAAACTTAGGATATCGATTCGCAATTCCTGATACAAAGCCTCGCAATGAGTCCGGCTTGAGGGGCAATTGACATTTATCTTCATTCGTTCCAGCTAGCCATGCTGAGTTTAATCCTAGTACATCTGGGCTTAAATAAGCCTAATTTTAAGCAGCAAGTGCTCTGCCTCGGTATGTCCATTTGAATGGCTTTGCCATAGTCTGGTTAAAGTACTCGACAAATGCCAAAACCTTTGCTTTCAAATCATTGATAGAAGCAAAGGAGGCTCGCCTAAGCAGCTTCCGGACTAAGATGCTAAACCATATTTCAACCTGGTTCATCCAAGAAGCATGTATCGGCGTGTAGTGAAAG
>NOLC01000118.1 GCA_002256595.1 Methanosaeta sp. NSP1
TGATCCCTGCTCCAGACCCAATTTCTTGATAACTTAAGGTTAGCCACGTGAAACAGCGAAGAACCAAAAAAGTAGGCCTATATGTGCCTGCGGACCATTCTCAGTGCGACCAGTAGGCTGAAAATCGCCGCCGCTGCTCCGGGCATGGGAGCCTCTTCCGTCTTTTCGCTGGCGGAAGCATCTGCTGGCTGAGATGGCTGTCCGGCATCATCAGATCCTTCCGGTTTCCCGTCCCCTGCCCTGGCCATATCTCTTAGGTAATCAACCGTCGAGTTGTACATGCCCTCGGCCTGGCTCTTTTCCTCAACCACATTGATGTAGGCGGTCAGCTTGCCCGGCCTGGCTCCCGGAGCGGCTGCATCCACCACAAAGGAGTAGTTGCCGGGGGCTACATCGGCTGCCCTGACCGAGCAGCTATAATCGGTCAGCCCGGCAGGAAAGACATTTTTTGTCATATTGGGGCAGGTGATGTCAAAGCCCTCGCTCATATTCCTGAAGACCAGCTCCACATAGGCCCTCTCTGGCGTGACATCGATCACCTTGAACCAGCCGCCGGATGCATCCGCCGGGCCGGCCAGCAATAGAAAAGAGAGGAGAACGAGCCAGAAGCAATTTTTCATAATAGTAATTTAGCATGAAAGATTAAAAGGCTTCGGGATATCCTACCACAGGAGTATCCCGAAATACCTGGCGGCATAAACCAGGCCCACAGCAATCACCAGGGCTCCGAAGAACTTGGTGGTCCAGGCTCCTACGGAGACGTACTTCTCCCCAATCCTTCCCCCCACCGTCCGGGAGAAGGTGGCTATGGGAATGATGGGAACGCCATGCCCCACTCCGAAGATGAAGAGCATCATGCCGCCCGCCAGAGGGGTGACATCCTGAGACGCCAGCCAGATCAATACCGGCAAGACCATGGACAGAGCACAGGGAGCCCATCCCAGGGCGAAGAATACTCCCAGGGTGAGGGCTCCGATGAAGGCGGAACGCTGGAAGAGGGAGATGGATGTCTCCACCGACCTTTGCAGCAGGCTCTTCTTGACGGCGCAGTGCTCCCCGCCTGCTGGCCGCAGCCGACTGGTGACCGGCTCAATTATCTCCTCCAGGGGCTTGATGTTGCTGATACCGAGAAGTATCATGATCAGCCCGGCCAGAAGATCGAAGATGCGGGAGTCGCGTATGAACAGCCCCACCTGAGATATGAACAGCCCCAGGACAAAGAAGACAGAGGCCATGCCCAGGGTGAAGGCCACTCCTATCATCAAGCCCTCTCTTGAGGATGAGACGCTTTTCCTGGTGTACTCGTCCTTCCTTCTCACAGTCAGGACATAGGAGAATACGGCGATCATCAGGGCAATGGAGCAGGGGGCCAGAGATGTCACTATGCCCAGGACGAACATCCCCAATGCGGAGACATTCTGCCTGGATATCTCTCCCTCCAGGCCCTGCCATTTCGAGCTGCTCAGATCCTGAAGCTTGCCGTAAAGCGTCTCGGCGCTCTGCACTCCATCCAGCTCACCCTCGCCCACCCGGTAGACATGATATATGCCTGAGATCATGCCGTTTTTGTCTATGAGCAGCAGGGTGGGATTGGAGGATCCGCCCCGCACATTCCAGTAGTCGAGATACTTGCTGGCGATGGCATAAGGCTCTATGTCCTCGGTCCAGGGCCAGGATATATTGACCTTCCACCACTTCTCCGCCAAGGATTTGCCGTCCTGGGAGTAGGGATTCTTGCGCATGTTCAAAGTGGCTATCTGGACCTCGGGGTGCATCTGCTTCAGCCGGGCCAGCTCTTCCACCTGGCCCTGCAGAGATTTCTCGCATTCTATGCACAGCGGAATCTCAATGTTGGTTATATGCAGGATCAGAGGCGAGCCGGAAAAGCCGGATAAAGAGAAGTTTTTGCCGTCCACTCCAGTAGCATTAAAATCCGGAGCCCGGATGGCCTCCTCGGCCAGAGCCGGGACTGCGGAGAGAAGAACCAGGCTGAAGAGAGAGAAGAACGCAAGAAAAGCCGGCCAGGACGGCCTTGTCTTGCCTGCTCTGCAAAGGTGCAATACTTCCTCCACCTTCAATCCCAGGAATCTAGATTTTTCTTATGGTAATAAATGGCGTCCTCCATATAGGAGTCGATATCTTCCTGGCTCATTATGTCGGTCTTGCTGTGCCAGGCCACCTCTGCTTTTCCATCCGGGCCTTCGGCCAGGGTAATGAATATGTTAGTTGGGACATACTGCTTTCCGCCACGCGGATCATATACGTTCAGTATTTCCACTGCCTCTTTAAAGCCGGCTCCTTCCGCCAGCACATCATGATAGGAGATGCTATCCCCAAACCTGTCTACAGCCGACTCGATTCTGGGTATCTGGACCAGACAGGGTACGCAGTTGCTGCTGTGCACCAGTATTAGCAGCGGCCTATCCTTCAGTTCATCTA
This sequence comes from Methanosaeta sp. NSP1, assembly GCA_002256595.1. Lineage (GTDB taxonomy): Archaea > Halobacteriota > Methanosarcinia > Methanotrichales > Methanotrichaceae > Methanothrix. The sequence continues at coordinate 2,440 of NOLC01000118.1, forward strand.
AAACCCAGTCTGGATGCTCTACGGCAAGGGTGGCGTTTTCATGCTGATCGGGATACACCGTCCACCAGTCGCTCTCCCCTGAGCCGACATCAAATGCAGGAGTGTAGCCGTCTTCCTGGCCCAAGGCGAAAGTCGATGCCGAGAATATGGCCACGGCTGCAGCGGCCAATAATAGGAAATTTTGAAGCTTAATGAGCATGGAATAAACCCCCGAATATACTCTTCAGTGATATCAAATCCGATCCATTATGGGCGCAGATCAGAAAAAGACAGGGCAAGCATAACCGCCCCAATATCTTGTAACCGGCGCCAGGATACATCAACGGCACCAAAGATGTAGTGCTTTATATTTATTGGTTTTGGGAGGCTGGGTCTTGTGTGCAGTCCCGGATTTTTCGTATCTTATCAGGCTGCCAGAACCTCCGCCGCTCTATCGATCTTTAATTGCCGGCGGCACATATTTTTTGAGCAGGAGCGACAGGGAGACCACTGTCACTGAGCTAGCGGCCATGGCCAGGCCGGCCAGCTCGGGCCGGAAGGTTATGCCGAATGCCGGATAAAGAGCGCCTGCAGCCACTGGAACCAGGAGGGCATTGTAGGCAAAGGCCCAGAAGATATTCTGCTTGATGCGGGAGATCACCTTGCGGCTGAGCTGAATGGCAGCCACGGCATCCAGCAAATCATCCTTCATCAAAACTATATCTCCCGTCTCAATGGCCACGTCGGTTCCGCTGCCGATGGCTATGCCCACATCAGCCTGAGCCAGAGCAGGAGCATCATTGATGCCATCACCCACAAAGGCCACAGAGCTGCCGCCTTCTTGCATCCTTTTTATTTCGCCGGATTTGTCTTCCGGCAGCACCTCGGAGAGGACCCGCTTGATGCCGAGCAAGCCTGCTATGGCTTCTGCGCTTCTGGCATTGTCTCCGGTGATCATGACCACGGACAGATTCATTCTCTGCAGCTGTAAGACGGCCTCTTGGGCCATGGACTTGACCTGGTCGGATATGGAGAAAGCTGCACAACCCCGGCCGTCCAGGGCCAGAAGGACGGCAGTCCTTCCCTGCGATTCGTAGAAGGAAGCCTTTTCCAGCATTTCGGGAGACGCGGCTATGCCCTCATCGGCAAAGAGCATCCGGTTTCCGGCCACCACCCTATGCCCTTCCACCACAGCCAGCACACCTTTGCCCGGCCGGGCCTCGAAGCCCTCCGCCTGGGCCAGATCCAGGCCCATCTGCCTTGCCTTCCGGACCAACGCTTCCGCAAGGGGATGCTCGGAGGGAATCTGGGCCGAGGCCGCCAGACGAAGCGCCTCAGCTTCCCCCATGCCGAAGGCGGCCATATCTGTGACCTCAGGCCTGCCCACCGTGAGGGTCCCGGTCTTGTCGAAGGCCACTGCATCGAGCTTCTCCGAGGCCTCCAGGGCTTCGCCGCTCTTGATCAGAATTCCGAGTTCAGCACCCCGCCCTATGCCCACGGTGATGGCGGTGGGAGTGGCCAGGCCCAGGGCACAGGGACAGGCCACCACCAGCACCGATATCAGGGCGGTCAAAGAGAAGAGCAGGGTATTCTCGGCTACAAAATACCAGTAGATGAATGCGGCCAGAGCTATGGAGATGAATAAGATACAGCCCTGTCGGCAATCCTCTGCACTGCAGGCCTTGATCCCTGCGCCGTCTCTACAAGGGAGATGATCCGGGCTAAAGCAGTGTCCTTTCCCACTCTTGTAGCCCTGATCTGCAGTGAGCCGTTCTTGTTGAGCGTGCCGCCCACAGCAAAGCTTCCCGGCTTTTTCAAGACGGGAATACTCTCCCCGGTGATCATGGACTCGTCCACATAGCTCTCTCCCTGCTCTACCAGGCCGTCAGCCGGAATCTTGTCCCCGGGCCGGACCAGGAGCATATCACCAACCATGATCTCCTCGGCATAGATCTCCTTCTCCCTTCCGTCCTTGAGGATGACTGCCTTCCTGGGTTGCAGTCCCACCAGCTTGACTATGGCCTCGGAGGTCCGGCCTTTAGCCCTGGCCTCCAGATAGCGTCCCAGGGTGAGGAAGGTGGCGAGCATGACTGCGGTCTCATAGAACATGAAGTCGGGAGTGAGCACCACTCCAAAGGTTCCCAGAATGCTGGAGAGGTAGGCTACACCTATGCCCATGCCGTACATGACATCCATATCCAGGATGCGGTGGGACAGGGAGCGTGCAGCCGCTCTGAAGATAGGCAGGCTCACATAGACGAAGACGGGAGCGGACAGGGCCAGCATTATCAGCCCCATGATATCGGGAAGGGCCATGTGATAAGTCATGGGAATGACCTGGTGCAGTGGCAGGTACATCAGGGCCATGAGCAGCAGGCTGGCGGCAAAGCCTATGATGATCCGCCTCTTCTTTTCTGCAAGATCCTTCTGCCGCGCTTCCTTCTCCCGGTCTGCGGAGCCCTCTTCTCCGGCCAGTCCCAGGAACTGGTAGCCAGCGTCGGTCACTGCCCTCTTCATATCCGCCAGGCCCACCAGGCGGGGGTTGTATATCACATAGGCCTTCTCCGAGGCCAGGTTCACCCTAGCCTCCGCCACGCCATCCAATTTCAGCAGAGCCGCCTCCAGCGCGGCTACGCACATGGCGCAGGACATGCCCCCTATCTTGAGCACGACCTCATCATCTACGACATCATAGCCTGCATCCCTTATGGCTTTCTCCAGATCGACGAGTTGAAGCCTTTCCGGATCATACTCAATAGACGCCGTCTCCGCCGACAGGTTAACCGCTGCGGATGCTACCCCATTTAGATTTGATAGAGACCTCTCCACAGCCGCACTGCAAGCAGCGCAGGCCATGCCCGTCACCTTGATCTCAGCCTTTTTAGTTGCGGCCATTAAATATCCTCAAGAATAATATCCATATGCTGCCCGGAGGCATTCGAGATCAGCCTTTATTGAAGAGGCATTGTCCCATAAAGCCTCTCCCTTCC
>NOLC01000245.1 GCA_002256595.1 Methanosaeta sp. NSP1
TTCAATACTCGGACGATCCCTTCGCCATGAGCCTGGTCCTGGCAGAGATAATCTCCGGCGGGGAAAAGCTCTCCGTTCTCGCGGACGAGATTCAGGACTTTCCCTATATGCAAAAGAGCATTAGGATCGACGATGACCCCTCCGCAGTAATGCTGCGGCTGGAAGAGGCGCTCGCCAGAATGGAGCCTGACACACTCGACGGCCTGAAGATAACCACAGAAAGCTACAGCGTATTGATCCGTCCCAGCAATACCGAGCCCATAATCAGGCTTTACATCGAAACTGTCGGAAATGATATGGCCGATCTGGAAGAGCATTATATGGGGCTCATCCGCAAAGCGATGAAGCCCTGATATTAGCACCAGATACAAAGAGGTCTGCGTCCTTATTCCCACCCTCAATGAAGAGGAGTCCATAGGGCCGGTCATCAGGGAGTTTCAGGCTCTGGGCTTCCAGAACATCCTTCTGGCCGACGGCCACAGCACCGACGGCACGGTGGATATCGCCAGAGCCGCCGGAGCGCGCATCTTCGTCCAGTCCGGCTCGGGCAAGGGCCAGGCCATGAAGGAGGTCTTCCAGGTGATCGAGGAGGACTTCATCCTTCTCATCGACGGCGACGGGACTTATCTTCCCTCCGATGCCCCCAGCCTTCTCGAGCCGGTGCTGGATGGGAAGGCAGAGCATGTGGTGGGAAACCGGCACGGCCGCATGCAGGGCGGTGCTTTAAAGCGGCTGAACATGTTCGGCAACAAGATGATCAATTTCTTCTTCTCCACCATCTATCGGATTCATTTGACCGACATCCTCTCCGGCTACCGGGCATTCACAACAGAGGGCGTACGCCGGCTGGACCTCTCCACCCCCGGCTTTGAGATCGAGTCGGAGATGACCATCGAGAGCGTGAAGAAGGGGCTGCGCATAATCGAGGTGCCCATAACCTACCGTTCGAGGCCAGCCGGCACCAAGACCAAGCTGCATCCCTTCCGGGACGGCCTGAAGATCATCCTCACCATCTTTCGCATGGCCAAGACGGAAAATCCCATGTTCTACTTCGGCCTCATAGGCTCCCTGTTTGCCGCAGCCGGTTTTCTCATCGGCCTTTATGTGGCCCGGGACTGGCTCTACTGGCGGATAGACCACATCCCACTCACTATCCTCACTGCCATTTTGATCATCGTGGGCTTCCAGCTATTTCTGATAGGCATGCAGGGAGATATGACGGCCTCTATGCACCGGGAGCTGATCCGGGAGCTACACCGGAAGAAGTGATCAAAGAACGCATTTAGCTATTTTTATAGAAAGGACCTTCAGCAGTCTTTAGAAAAAGATAAATGGAGTTCTTCTGGATTTTAGATTTTCAGCGGAACTCCAGTTTGGCCTCATCCATGGCCTCGAAGAGGTAGGCCATTCCCGGCATCAGCGTCTCATTCTCGCCCAGATGGGTCCAGCCCGAGCTATCATACTTCCAGACGAAGGCAGAGACCATTCCCTTATCCACCGCCTCAGGATAGCTGTACCTCTTGTGCTTGATATTGACGGTGATGTTCTCCAGTGCCACAGTCTGGTTAACAGGAAGGCCGACCATATTCCAGCCGGGATGCAGATCCAGGCGATAGGGAAGGTCCACCGGCTTTCCGGCGATCTCCAAAGTGAAGTTGCCGGAGCTGTCGATGAGCAGGCCCTCACCCGGCCAGAAGCTGGTCACATTGACCAGGGCGCCATCCCTCATGTTGAAATCCCAGCTATCTCCGTCAATGGTAAATATGCTGCGATAAGGCTTATTGGCCAGATATTTGGATACTTTAGCATCATTAGGCTGGAGGTAAATGGATACGGCATTCCAGCCGCCTGTAACGTTGATGCGCTGGACCTGACCGGGGATGATCACATACTCAATTGAGAACCTTCTCTCCTCACCCAGCCGGGGCCGGATCACAGGCCACATCACCTTCTTTTTGTCCCCCAGGATATATTCGTCATGCCAGATGGTCAATCCATCCTCCTTAACCACGACCTTGTCTGCGTCCTTAGGAAGCAAGGCCTCACCTATGATCGCCGGAGGCGCATTGATATTAAGAGAGCCGCCGCTGCTATCCGTCTCAATCCAGTATATCCAGTCGGTTGCGCTCTCCTTCTCCGGAGTTATGGCTGTCTCCAATAAGCTGGCATTATCCCGAGATATATTGGAGGGAGAGGTATTGATGCTGTAGGGGAGAGCAGGCGACTTTGGCAGATAAGGCCGGAAGCTGGGGTCGCCCAGAATCACATCCATATAAGCGGTCTGATTGAGCATCTCGGAGATGGATTCATCCCATTCCGGCAAAGGCTCATCGTACTCCGATATGGCTTTGATGTTCTCTGCCCCCTGGAACTTCAGGCGATAGAGGTTATCGGCATCAAGCGATGCTTCACCTACGGTGGCATTCTCATAGACCAGAGATTGATAAAATCTCTTGATGAAGTCCTCGGAGAGGAAGATCCAGGAGAGGGAGGACTCTCCGATATAATTCACCGCTCCCGCCCGGATGAAGGACAGGGCTATAGAATCCTCCAGCTTGAGAGGGATGTACATCCTGGTTCCGGTCACATTGAGATAAAATCCTTTCAGGTTTGCTGTGACGCAGGCATCCGTGGTAGTGGTCTGGGGTGCCAAAACCAGTTCTTTGACATGGTCCGCAGTTAGAGTGGAATCCATCATCGACCAGTCTGATAAACCCCACTGGTCCTCGCTGCCGTGGTTATTGAAGGTGACTATATTCTGTCCGTTGTTCATCTGGGAGACGGCCTGCTGGTAGGTGGCTTCCTCATAACGCAGGTCTTTGACCACCAGACCAGCATCCAACAGATAATCTCTGATGCTTATGGCGATGGGCGACTGGGGGAAGGAGAGAGGCGGCGAAGATATGACCAGAGCATTGTTCTTCCAGGAGCCGTTAAGCTGATCATAGGCCAGGGTTCTGGCCAGGAGCTGGGAGGCATCATAAACCGAAAGGGCCATGATCCTTCCTACGGCCACATTGCTATAGTTCTGATCGTCCAGGGAGAGCTGATAATCCCTGAAGATCTCATACTCCATGATTTCATCGACCTTCTGGATCAGGCCGGTAGATATGAATGGCATAGAGCCGGTGTCTCCCACCACCATCAGATATCTGGGTGAGATCTCCATCTCCTCTACCTTCTGGTTTAGCTTCTCCTCCTCCTTGGATGGATCGATCTGCTGCGGATCGCGGGCCACATCAATCAGAGCTGCCCGGCGGGCTGCGGCTGCTGCCGGAGCCAGAAGAGAGAGCCGCGGCACCTTGGTATGGCTGAAGGCGGTGATATTCAATGCCTGGGTATTGGAGAGAACATCCACGGTATAGTTCTTGGTCTTGCGGACGGCCCCGTCTCCAGCCTCGATATTGAATGTCCACCTTCCGGGAGTAAGCATCTGCACCTGGACATCATAGAGCTTATCCGGCTCGATATCTGTGATCTCCAGCCTGCCGCTGCCCCTATCCGGGCTGTAGAGATTGATAGCAGTATAGGCTGCCTCTTGGTCCAGTTCCCAGGAGATATTGGTCCTGCCGGAGTAGATCCAGACGGGATAGGTCAGATTGATGGCCGGCGGATCATCCAGGTTCTTTAAAGTATGATTGTAGGAGAAGCCCTCATAAGCTGCAGTGGCTCCCCTGTCCAGGCGTTCCTCCCAGCCGGAGTCCATGGGATAGAGCAGCTCCACGTCTGCATTCAGGCTGGCTGAGCTGCCTGGATCAAGACGGTTTATGCTCCAGCGAAGCAATGTGCCATTGAGGAAGGAATTCACGGCATCGGAGGGCTGTCCGCTATATGGATCGGTGACGTTGAACTGGCCCATATCCACCCGGGGCCATTTAATAAAGCGGCCCATGGGGAACACATCCAGCAGTCGCACCCCATGCATCGTCTCTTCTCCGGTATTGGTGAGGGTGATATTGAGCCTGACGATCTGACCCACCTCCTCGGCGGGAACCTGGCTGGGGCTTAATTCCGTTCTCACCAGGAGATCTTCTACAAAAGCCCTCTTCACCAATGGATCGGACTGGGGCAGGAGGAGGGAGAGATCACGGGAGTTGGCATAGACCACCATATCCGGACTCTCGCCTCTCCGCTTCATCTCCTCGATGAGCAGCCGCTCAGATCCTTCCTGCCAGGTGATATTCATCAGGCTCAAATTCTCTTTGACCGCCGCAGATATGGGCTCGGCCAGCACAGCATCTCTTGACCCCAGGCGCTCTAAAGCTGCCTTGGTCTCGGCAGGCAGCGTCTCTCCAACATAGAGGATGGGCCAGTTAAGATAGGAGGCAATAGGCGCGGCGATGAGAGCAGCGCTATAGTTCTGGCCCACGATGACAGCTCCCGGCGAGCTCTTCCAGCGGCGACTTATCTTCTCCGCCAGATCATAGCTGTTATTGGCCTGCAGCTTTTTATCGTATTCCCAGGAGACATTGCCTATGGCCAGGCTCTCTCCGCCGATCTGTTTAAGCAGCCAGTTAGCTGCCTGCGACGGCGGCTCCAGCTCAGCCCAGACAGGAGTGTGGACCACATCATACTCCAAGGCCAGTCCGAATGCTCCGAACCTCTTCAGGTCCTCCATATACCTTACTGCTCCCTCCACATTCTGAGTGGAGAGAATATAGGCCAGATAATCGTCGCTCAGGCGGACGTAAACCGGCTTTTCGCTGAGAAGGCAGACCTCACCCACCTCCTGGGCCGAGAGGGGCGATATGAGCATAAAGTCCGCGACCTGGGACATCCGGGCAAAGTTATAGCCCTGGGCCCTATCGAAAGGATTGTCCAGGGCCACTCCGAGGCTGACCGGACCGAGGTCTGAGGTTATATTGCGGGCATAGTTCACGATCTCCATGACCTGGTCCTGCTTCCACTCCTTCCACCTCTCCCGGTTGTAGGAGTTGGCGTTGACCTTGCTCAGGTCTGTGCCCGTATCCTGGTAGAACTTTTCTTTGCAGAAATTGCAGTAACAGTAATTCTCATCCTGAAATCCGAAATTATAAAGGACCACGCCGTCGACTTTGTAATTATCGATCAGCATCTCGATATGATCATAGAGGTTATCCTTAGCTCCCTGGTTGACAGGACAGTAAAGGGTCGCATTTCCTCCTATATCGGGATTGGCTACCTGAAGCAGGCTCTTGTCGATTCCGGATTCGCTGCTCTGTGGAAGATCAAGCCCAGCCTCGGCCAGCATAACATCGATGGCCTCAGGCAGCTTTGATAATTCTTCCGAGGCTTTCTTCTCCACAGAGCGCGGGACCTCTAAACCCGCGGTAATATATACCTTAAGACCGTCTTTATGAGCCGACTCCGCCAGATCCTTCACCTTCTCCCCGGAGCCATGGATGATTATGGCACTGATATTTGCGCTCCTAAATGCGCTCAATAAGGCCGGCGCCCCATATCTCTGCAAATCAGACTCCTCCACCCATCCGTTTCTCTCCCCGGCCTGAACCTCCTGGGGAAGAATCAATAGCGGTAGCCTGACGGTCTTATTATCCTCGGACCATATGGCAAGAGGTGTAGCGGCAATAGCTTCATGCCAATCGTCTGCTCCGGTCAATATCACATCCTCGATCTCGCCCTTGATTCCCCTCTCCAGGGGCTGATCCTCTGCCAGGGCCTGCCCGATACAGGATATGATGAATATCAATAGCAATGGATATTGCAGCTTCAAGCTCTCACCTCTTCGGTCTTAATGCCCGCTTCATCCAGCGGCTGGATATACTGCTCATCGATTTGGCCCACATAGAAGGCCTTGGTCAGGGTGACATTTCGCCTGGCCATCTCTTCTATGGCTGCCTTCGCTTTTTCTGTTGCCGAGCCCTGGCAGATCACCATAGGCATGCCTGATGCCTGGGCCATTTGATAAGCCCGGAAGAGGTCCTGGGAACTGCTGCCGCAAAGCACCACACTCTCGCTTCCATTGATCCAGATATCTGCCGCATAAATCCAGGACTGCTCATAGAGGCTGTCGCCGCCAATTCTCTTGATCTGGGACTCATCCAGAATCCTTTCCGCATCATCTGCAACTACGGATTCATTGCCCAGGATCAGGACCCTGGAGTACTCTTGCAGCGTCTCCATATCCTCATCCGGGATGATGCCCGGTGCGGTGGTGATGATATCAAAATCAATCGTTCCGTTGCCCATTCTGCTAACAGAGGCAATTGTGCTGTAGAGGAAATCATCTCCGGTCAGGACCGCCATGCCAGTGGACGGGACCACATTTATGGCCGCAGTCTCCTCGGGCATGGGAATGCCGTGGGAGTCCATGAGCCGGAATATGAGTGGATACTGGCCGCTGGCCGAGGCCAGCATGGTGAAATTGGCAACCCCCGGCTTCTTGGGGCTGACCTTGACTATCTGGGCTAAAGGTATGACCATCAGCTCTTTTGGCGCGATTATCCCCACCATTACCTCTTCATCGACATCAAGCATGAGTCTAAAAGACCCTTTATAGGTCCGGTTGACCACCAGCTTCTCCGGGACATTGATATCCACACTGTAACCTCTAACCTCCGTGGCAAAGCTGACAGAAGCCTGCACCGAGGAATTTTTTGACCTATTGCCCAGGGAGGTGGCGGTGATGTTCAGGCTATCCTTGCGTCCCGGCTTCATGGTTTCTATTTGCAGTTTCATGGCATGAGTTGCAGATGGATCTAAAGCCAGGTCATAGGGAAACTGGAGGGTTTCTTCGCCTTCGATCAGGCTGGCACTCCAGCCTTCAGGAAGCGGTCCGCAATCGATGGAGGCCACATCACGAAATGCACCCAGATTATTTACCGCCAGATCGAACTCTGCTATATCCTTGGACCCGGCAGAGAGCTCAGCGGACCTGGCATCGTTTATGGTCATGCTGATTCCATAGCTCTCCTTGGCCACAGCCGTCAATTCGAATTCGATTCTTATAGGAAGAGAGGGTGGGGCGCTGTCCAGCAGATATAAAAATCCGGTATAAGTCCCGGGCTCGGTTTCCGGCGGCAGGGCAAAAAGGACCTTGATCTCAGCCTCGTCATCGGAGGCAAGCGGCATCTCATCAGGCATATCCAGGAAGATATAGCCTTTGGCGGTCCCACTCATCTCCGTCTTGGAGATCTCATGGATTGGTGAGTCCCCGGCATTGGTCACCTTCAGAGTCCTCTCCTCCAGGTCTCCGGGATGGAGCACCACATCGAATCTATCCTTGTCTGGAGACAGCTGGGCAGAGCTGACCGCAGCAATCAGGAACAGAACGACAATTGCGTATATTTGCCTCATCAAACACCACACTGTTGGCATGATCCGGATCTTTCTAAGATTGCTATCCCACTTTCGTTTGCCGATTCCTAGTTCTCCCCCAAAGGAATAAATAACCTTCTGCTTGCTACAGGCTAGAATATATCTATTATGCAAAATAAGGTTTCAGAGGTGTTTGCTTGGAAAGCGAGAAAGCCATTCTGGTGGCCACGCCCTTCAAAAAGAGGGGCAAGAGCAGTTTGAAGATCAGCGATTTCATATTTGCTCTCTCCCTGGACCTGAAATGGGGGCCGCCGGAGAAGGTGAGGGCTCTCTTGAGGGAAGCTGAAGCAGAAGGCATGGTCAGGATGGAGGGAGATATGGTCGATGCCCTCTTCGACCTGGCAGCAGTAGAGGTTCCCCTGGGATTCAAACCCTCTACAGAGGAAGGAATACTGGATCAGGGAATCAGGCTCATCACCTCTCATACCGGCATGAGCCGAAAGGAGGTCATAGCAGCGGCCAACGAAAAGCAGGATTCACTGAAAAAGCTGGTGGAGCTGGATGCAGTGGTCTTGCTCCTGGCCAGGGAAATGGGCATAGATGTAAAAGATCTGGCCGGCCAGGCCTACCAGAACCTTCTGGCCCGGGCCGGGGACCATGACACAGAGAGCGGCCCAAGCCCAATGGCATGAATCGATAATCAATTCAATTAATTCATATTTGCAATTGAAGGTCTCCATGAGCGACGAAGACAGGGCCACAAAGGCGACTCTCTACGAGCTGCTGGGGATATCCCGGGAGCGTGCTGATGAGATCGCCCGCATGGTGCGGGCCTCATTCTCCCAATCCAAGAGCCCATCGGAGTGGATAGCAGGGCTGGCGGAGGAGTTTCATATAGAGGCGGGGGAGATGGCAGAGGTCTTCGCCTGCGGATGGTTCGCAGGAAAGTATGCCGGGGTATCCGAGGTCTTCCAGACGGTGCAAAAGGAGATAGACCGGAGGGAATTGGATCTGGCGGAGAAGAAAGAGAAACAGAGCCGACATCCTCCTCCGGACGGATACGCATAATCGTAAGCTTAATCTCATATGGGCAGATGAGAATGGCTTTATGACCCCCAGGGTTCTCTTCACCACCGTTTACAGAAACAGCTCCGAGCCCTATGACTACATCGGAGCCAATACCAGGTCATGGTTTAGATTTTACTGGCCTCGCATCCAGTCCTTCGGCCTGCGGTTTCTCAAGCAGAACATCCCCGAGCTGGAGATACTGGAGTTTCCCACCTGGGAGGAGTACCAGAAGAAGCTGCAAGAGGGCTGGGATGTGGTGGGGCTCTCGTTCTATCTCAGCGAGACCCATGAGGCAGTGGAGATGGCGGAGGCAGCGCGGGCCGCGGGAGCGGGAGAGGTATGGGCCGGCAACTACGGCGCTCTGACCACTGCGGTTCAGGACAAGTTCGACCGCATCTTCGTGGGCTACTCGGAGCGGGAGCTGGCCCCATACTTTGGCCGGCAGATCAAGGATATCATTCACCCGCCCCTGATCGAGTATCTCAACACGCCCTTCAATATCAAGCTGAACATCTACGGAGTGATGTTCACCACCCGGGGCTGTCCCGTGGGCTGCAAGTTCTGCCAGACCCCGGTCTTCTGCAATAAGCCCAATATCATCTCTTTGGAGAGCATCGAGCGGGTGCTGGCCTATTACAAGCAGCAGGGCATCAATGTGGTCTTGATCGAGGACGAGAATTTCGGATGCAACCGAAAGCATGCCGACGCCGTGGTCGAGCTTCTGGACAAATACCAGATGGTCTGGGGATGCATGGCCCGGGCCGACTATTTGCGAAAGAAGATCGACGACTGGGCGGATATGAGAGAGAAGAACGGCAAGAAGGTGTCTGGATTTGGCGGGGCAGCCATAGGCATCGAGAACCTGCATCAAGAACGCCTGGACCAGATGAAGAAGAAGGAAGGAACCGAGGATATTCTGGAGACGCTGCGCATGTTGCAGGCCCGGGGCTTGGGCACCGTGGGCTACTATATGATCGGATTTGAGGAGGACACCGAGGAGTCCTTGCGGGAAGACATAGCCAAGCTGGCGGCTCTGAAGCTGGATATAACCCAGATCTGCGTGATCACACCTCTGCCCCAGACGCCCATGTGGACGGAGATTGAGGAGAAGTTCGGCATCTGGGATCACGATTATCATCATCATGACGGAAAGCACATGGTCTGGAATCATCCTCATATCCGGCCGGAGAGGTTTCCCAAGATCCTGGACTGGTCCTTTAAGCAGGTCTATCCCTGGAGCGCGCCCATACGCACCTCGGGCAGGGTCTGGTCCAATGCCTATCACTACGGCGGCTGGGCCGGGGTAAAAGAGGTCTTCGCCTACATCACCCGGGCCAATAAGTTCGACTGGAATGCCGGTCTTCGGCTGCTGGAAGTGAGCGGCAATTAATCTCCATAT